>NZ_JAVJQN010000150.1:0-100824 GCF_040218245.1 Coleofasciculus sp. E1-EBD-02
GGGTATGGGGGAGGCGCTCGTCCCCCATCGGGGGGTCTGGGGGGCTGGTCCCCCAGATAAAACTGCTATCTTTGACCCTATCTGTGACAAGAAGAAATTGTCGGGTGTCAGGTGTCGGGTTTCGGGCTGAAGGCGTGACAAACCATCAAAACTCACCATATTCTATTTATTCTGTCAAGATGTAATTCCTAAAAACTAGATGTTAGCGTAGTGGAGCTAGTCTCTCTTTTTCCGAACAGTCACAGGATAGCAGTAGGATCAAGCCGAGTAAGTAATGATAGAACACGATCTCAATGGCGATCGCTCCTTAGTTTTAGAAACAGCATGGCAGCGATATGCCCAGCTTAAAACCCAAGCTGCAATCACTTATAGACAATATTTGAGTCTTCGGGGTGGATCAATTTTGCTCAGTGCGATCGCCACATTCCTCGCGGTGGTTATCGCCAGTACAGATAGGCAACTCCTCGCCGCCCCACCGGGACGAATCTTAATCATTGGTTTAGTTTTAGTTCCGATTATCAATGTGATCGTTTTGGCGATTAGTCGCAACCTGCAACAGGGACAATATTGGCAAATTCTCAATGCTGGTGCTGAGGAAATTCGCAAAACGATCTATCTGTATCGGACATTGCTACCGGGACACGAAAATCGTCACCAGTGGTTGAATGAACGAGTTACAGCGATTCAACGCCAGGTATTTGATAGTATTGGCAGTGATTTAGTGCTGCAACCTTATACAGGGAATCTTCCCCCGGATAAGATGGGCAAATACCCAAGTCGTGATCCGGGTTTTAGTGATTTACTGCCCCCAGATTACTTGCATTATCGCTTAGAAGCGCAACTGCAACGGTATACCCAAGAACTCGCCCAACTCAACACCACTCGCACTCGCTTACAATTTGCCATGTTTAGCTTGGCTGGATTGAGTGCATTGTTACCCGTGTTGGGGGTCAATGTCGGTGTCTGGGTGGCGTTTACCCTCTTCTTGGCAACAGCATTCAGCCTGTGGCTGGAACTAGGACGAATCGACGATCGCGTGAATGCGAATAACCAGCTCATTTTAGCTCTCAACATGATTCGCGATCGCTGGCAAAGTTTAACCGCCAAAGAGCGGACGGGTGAGGAATTTTTTCAACTCGTGCTGGCGACAGAAAATACACTCTGGAATTACTATAGTCAACCAATTTCCGAACGGCGTCAAATTGCCACCCCCTTGCTGGAGCCGAGTGATGATTTACTCACAGAAGCGCTCAAACATCCCGCGCCAAAACTCATTGAACCCATTGTCGAACTCCAAGAAGAAGCAAACAAAGTTGAAACCCTAGCCGTTGCCGCCCAAACCCCCAAAGAAACGGTAACGTTGGAGGTAGTCAAAAAAGTTGAAGAACCGCCTCAGGAACCGCCGAAAAAAGGATTACCTCATGCCTTTGTGGTCATGCCCTTTGGACGAAAAAAAGGACCCGATGGGCTTTGGATTGACTTTAACAGCATTTATCGAAACTTAATTAAGCCAGCGTTAGAAGAGGCAGGATTTGAGTCATTTCGCGCCGATGAAGAAATGGTTAGCGGCGATATTTTGACGGATATGTTTCAGGAGCTATTGCTCGCTGACCTAGTTTTGGCAGATTTAAGCATTGATAATGCCAACGTGTTTTACGAATTAGGCATTCGCCACGCCCTGCGGAAGCGCGGCTTGATTCACATCCAATGTGGTCGCTCTTACATGCCTTACGACATTTTCAATGTCCGGACTCTGCCTTATCACTGTGATGATAGCGGTTGTCCTGACCCCGAGTATTTACACAAAGACAAGCAGGCGATCGTGAAAATGGCGCGTGCCACCTGGGAGTCGGACAAAAACCGCATTCATAGCCCAATTTTCAGTATTTTAACCGGACTGGATGAACCCGATCGCAAGTCCTTGCAAACACCCCTGGCAACCGGATACTGGCAGGAATACAAAGAATGGCAAGAGCGGGTGGTGCTTGCCCAGCGACAAAAGCGGATTGGGGATGTCTTGTTATTAACCGAAGAGGTGAGTAATCCCCTAATTAAAGAAGAAGCCCTGGCTGAAGCGGGGAAAGCCCTAAAAAATCTGGGAAATCACGCCCTAGCGCTCAAAGAATATCGCCAAGGGTTGAAAATCAATTCCAAAAATTCTGAGTTTCGCAAAGAAGAAGCCTTTCACCTCAGCCGCTTAAAGCAATTTGATGAAGGGATTGTCAAACTAGAGTCATTGCTCCAGGATGAACCAAATAATATTGATGCGCTCTGTTACTTAGCTCGCATTTACAAAGAAATGTGGCGCAATGAATGGAAAGAAATCCCCGATGACTCGGAGCGGTTGAGTGCTGCCTATGATGCCGCTCACTTACTCAAAAAAGCTGTTGATACCTATCTCAAAGCCTATCGGCTGGATCACAATCACTATTATGCTGGGATTAATGCCCTAACCTTATTAGTCCTTCTCGATCATTTAGTCCAGCATTGTGATCTCGATAGTGATGCCGAAGGAGAAGCCCTGCGGCAACAGTTGCCCAATCTCAAAGGGGCGGTTCAATTCTGCCTGGAAAGTGCAGTGAAGACCAATGAAAATGATGCCTGGGCGTATGTTTCCCTAGGAGATTTAGCGGTATTGGCAGCCGACGTTCCGAAACAAGTCACGCGAGCGTATAAAAAGGCACTAACTTTGCTTTGGAACAATAAATTTGCCCTCGAAGCCACCCTGGATCAACTGCAACTGTTGGCAGCCCTTTCGTTCCGTCCCGAGTATGTGCAAGCGGGACAGGTGGTGATCCAAGGAGAACTGGAGCGTCTCAACAATGAAACCGCCATGATTGCTGATGAGAGCGAACCAGAACCCACACAAGTGATCCTCTTTTCCGGTCACATGATTGATAGTCCGACACGGGAACAACCACGTTTTCCCGCCGCCATGGAAAATGAGGCGCGGCAAAAAATTGAGGAGACTCTGGATAAGTTAAATCCCAGTACCAATTGCTTGGCAATTGCTCCCGGTGCGGCTTGTGGCGGTGATATTTTGTTTATCGAAGCCTGCTTAAAGCGGAACATGAAGGTGGAGGTATTTCTGCCCTTTGCCCCAGCTCAGTTTATTACCGAATCCGTTAGTTTTGCCGGAGATAACTGGACATCCCGTTTCTATACAATTCAGAATCACCCCAATGTGTCGTTTAATCTGCAACCGGAACGATTGGGAGACGTGCCGATAGGGGATAATGCCTTCGAGCGCAATAATCGCTGGGCGTTGTATTCCACCCTCATGTATGGCATTGATCGGGTGCGACTGATTGTTCTGTGGAACGGTAAAGGCGGTGACGCGCCCGGAGGTACAGGTGACATGGTTCACCAGGTACGTCACTTAGGAGGCGTGGTTGAGCATATTGATACCACCAAATTTGAGTACTGGAACACGAGGACAGAAGTATTAGCCAGTTAATAAATGTAGAGACCGTCCATGTTTGGTCTCTACCGGTTGATTTTCCGACCATCTTGAGCAAGAATCAGGTTCACCGCTGCTGTTTTGGCAGAAATTGAAAAAATTAGTGCGACTTGTTCGTGAAATAACCAAACAACTGGGAATACTAAATAGAGGAAAAAGCCGTGAAGCTCAGGTTAAGCCGTGCACTGGAGTAACCTATCCTTGTTGCTCTTAAGGATTGACGTGGCTTAATCTTAAGATCATTGTCCTCGATGACATGGTTAAACTGATGGTTAAAATATTCTCTCTCTAGAGTCAATTCAATGAAAAACTCCTGTACTTTAACCTTTAACAATAACCTCTCCGCCCATGTTGTTCAAGTCCACAGTCCCACGGCGTTGGCGGCGGCGTTGCACCAGCTTGGTCTTGACCAACCCCGTCCTACCCTGGCGTTAGTGGGTGGAGCGAGTAAGATTAGTGAGTCTGACAAAAATGATTTGCGACGCATTTTTCTCGAAGTGATTGCGCCTCTGGCTGAACAACTGGGAGTGGTGGTTGTCGATGGGGGTACGGATGCAGGGATTATGCAATTTATTGGTCAAGCGCGGACAAGGATTCGTGGGACATTCCCATTACTTGGTGTCGCCGCGATTGGCACGGTTATACTTCCTGGTGTTAAAAGCATGAATGCTGATGCGGCGATGCTAGAGCCAAATCACACCCACTTTGTCTTAGTTCCAGGCTGCAATTGGGGAGATGAATCCCCCTGGTTATCTGAGATTGGTAGTCATTTAGCTAAGGGATTACCTTCGGTTACGATTGTGGTGAATGGTGGTGAGATTACCTGGCAGGATGTGGCGCAAAGTGTGAAAGCCCAGCGACCTGCGATTGTCTTAGCCGGGAGTGGACGAACGGCTGATAAATTGGCAGCCGCGTTGCAGGGAGAGGTAACCGATGAACGAGCCACAGATTTAGTGGCATCGGGACTTTTGCACGCTATTGATGTGAGTAAAGATGCAGCAGCACTGGCTCATCTAATTGGGCAGATGCTTTCGTGACCTGGGGATGCGTTGCCCGGATAAATTACCTCCAAATAAGGTGGGAAGAAGCGCTGACATTGATTCGGTGAAATCGGAGGTTTTAAAATAAGTGTAATTCGGAGATTGATGCTAATTTAATTTTTTTTATGACATAATAAAAATTAAGTTGATTGAGACGTATACCGCTGATCCGGTTTGAGTGTTGCATGAAGCGTTTGTTGCTCAAACTAAATTATTCATTGGGTCATTTCATAATGTCTTAAGCCCACCTTTGTTATATAGACTCTTGCAGATCAAGGCATAGAACGTGGCAAAAAAGAACTCTTACAGTCAATATCTTAGGCAACACCTGAGTAACTTAATCGAGCAGACGGACTTGCCCCCCTTGAAAAAGGACTTTATGAAAGCCCGCTGGTTGGATCAAGTGCTGTGGCTGGAAGGACGGGCAACCAAGGAACGCGATCGCCATCACTCTTTGAGGTTACTAACGATTATCGGTGGTGTTATTGTTCCCGCCATGGTGGGATTCAAAAGCCCGAATCCTAAAATCCAGGAAATAGTCGGCTGGAGTGCGTTTGGGTTGAGTCAAGCGGTAGCCGTTTCCGCCGCCGTGGAAGAATTTTTTGCTCATGGGGAAAAATATAAGCAATTCCGCAATACAGCCGAAAATATGAAAATTGAGGGCTGGCAATTCCTGCAAATGGCTGGACCCTACAGTGAGTTTGAATCCCACGACGACGCTTATGCCACCTTTGCCTATCACGTTGAGCAGCTAATTCAGAAAGACGTGCAGGGTTTCGTCGCTCAGTTTGAAAAAAAAGACAGCCAGGAAAAGACAGCAGCAACCGTGGCTCAAAATGCTGAGCTAGCGCTGAGCAATCTCAACGAGCAAATGGAGTATCAGGCGCAATTGCGGCGGGAAGCCGAGAAACGCCGCTGGGAAGAAGAACAGAAGCTTTTGCAAAGTGAATTTTCAGCGCCGCTGGAACCGGATGCAACCAATGAGGAAGACGTCCAGACTACCCCGGTTACTCTCGAAGACTTGCCCACGCTAGGTGCCGCCGCAATGGCTTGGTTTGAAGAAGAACCCGAAGAACCCAAAAAACAAGCATCAATGAATGGTCAAGGAAATAGTGAATCGGCTAAACCCGCCGTACCCCAACTGATTACACCCGAACAAGCGTCCAAAATAATGGATTGTCCCCTAGCCGATAGCCAGAAATATTTACCTGGAGTATTGGAGGCACTGCAAGACTATGACATTTTGGATAAGCAGGTGCTAATTGGTTTACTGGCAACGGTGCGAGTGGAAACCAACGGGTTTAAGCCCATTAATGAGTTTGGTGGACCAAAATATTTCACCAAACATTATGAAGGACGCCGTGATTTAGGGAATGTGAAGCCAGGGGATGGGGCGAAGTATCACGGTAGAGGCTACATTCAGATTACAGGGAGAGCCAATTATCGCACGTATGGGCAAAAATTGGGGGTTGATTTGGAGAATAATCCTGAATTAGCTCTAGACCCGGAAATTTCTGCTAAGATACTAGCTTGTTACTTCAAAGATAGAGGGGTCGCCACTGCCGCAAAAGTGGGAGATTGGCGTAAAGTCAGAAAATTGGTGAATGGCGGCTATAACGGTTGGGATGTTTTTTCTAAGTATGTTGAGAAAGGTAAGGCGGTAATTGGTTAAGGTATGGAACCCACAGAAGAAGTTTTTTTTCAAGTTCAGGAACTCAAGGAAGCGATTCAGGAACTTAAAGAGCAGATCAAAGAAATGCAAACGATAAATGAGGTGCAGCAAGAGTCAATTACGTCTTTAATTGCTTTATCTCAGAAGCAAACCACGGTAATTGAACAACAAACCTCTGTGATTCAGCAATTGGTGAGTCGGTAAGGGGAAGATGCAGCAGCACTGGCTCATCGGATTGGACAGGTGCTGTCTTGACCGGAATTAATTGCCTTCAGATGGGGTGCGAATCAATACGGGTAAGGGGCGCTTACAGATTAAGGCATAGAACGTGGCAAAAAAGACCTCTTATAATCAACAACTTCGGGAAAAGTTGAGTGGGTTAATCGAAAAGACCGACTTACCTCCTCTGAAAAAAGATTTTATGGAAACCCGGTGGCTGGATCAAGTGCTGTGGCTGGAAGAACGGGCAACTAAGGCACAAAGGCGCTACTACTTCCTGAGGCTGTTGACGATTATTGGTGGTGTTATGGTATCGACGCTAGTGGCGTTCCAAAGTCCTAATTCTCGGATTCAGGACATTGTCGGCTGGATAGCGTTTGGGTTGAGTACAGTCGTAGCCATTTCAGCCGCTAAATTTTTCGCTCATGGTAAAAAGTCTTTCCTATTTCGCAATACGGCGGAAAAGATGAAGATTGAGGGATGGCAGTTTCTGCGACTGACGGGATTCTACCGCCAGTTTGAATCCTACAACGATGCTTATTCCATTTTTGCCTATCGTGTTGAACAGCTCTTGCACAAAGACATGCAGGATTTCGTCGCTCGGTTCGAGGCAAAAGAAAAGGAACGCCAGAAAAAGACCGAAGAAACAGTGGCTCAAAATGTCAAGTTAGCTCTGGGCTATCTTAACGAAAATAACTCTTACAGTCAATATCTTAGGAAACACCTGAGTGACTTAATCAATCAAACTGACTTGTCACCCCCAAAAAAAGATTGTCTAAAAACCCAGTGGCTGGATCAAGTGCTGTGGCTGGAGGAACGGGCGACCAAGGCACAAAAGCGCTACGACTTCCTGAGGCTGTTGACGATTATCGGTGGTGCCATCGTACCGGCGTTGGTGGCATTCAAAAACTCTAATTCTCAGATTCAGGACATTGTCGGCTGGATAGCGTTTGGGTTGAGTCAAGCCGTAGTCATTTCAGCCGCTATTGAACAATTTTTCGCTCATGGTATAAAATCCTTACTTTTTCGCAATATAGCGGAAAAGATGAAGATTGAGGGCAGGCAGTTCCTGCGACTGACGGGATTCTACCGCCAGTTTGAATCCTACAACGATGCTTATTCGATTTTTGCCTATCGTGTTGAACAGCTCTTGCACAAAGATATGCAGGATTTCGTCGCTTGGTTCGAGGCAAAAGAACAGGAAAGCCGGAAAAAGACAGAAGAAACAGCGGCTCAAAATGCCGAGTTAGTTCTGAGTTATCTCAACGATCAAATGGAGTATCGGTATCAGGATAAATTGCGGCAACTTGAACAAGAGAAACGCCGTTGGCAAGACGATAAAGAGCTTTAGCAACAGGAGAATTTAGCGCCGCCGGAATCGACTGAAACTCATCAAGACTATTTGGGAAATGCTATATCATCAATGCAAGACTCTGACTAGCTCCTTAATTTTAGCCGCCTGCCGATCCTTAAATTGCTCAGGGAAACTTAATTCTAGCGCAATTTTCTTCGGCGAAGAACTACTGCTATCGCCTGGAACCAGAATTTCTAACGAGAGAATTTGGGTTAAAAATCGCTCCCGGGATTGGCTCATGGCGTCTTGACTTAACAGCAAGCCCACTAAGGGTTTTTCTTGCTGCATTTTCTTTAAATTATCAGATTTAAGTAATTTAGCATTCGATGTAATAGAATCATCGAGTTCTAATCGCAAACTTGTCGCCCCAATTGCGGTCACTGTTGCCAAATAAAAGTCCCCTTCCCAAAACAATTGAGCTGAAGCTTGAACCCGTTTGCGGACTTTTCCTGCCCCTTTCTCCACGTTAAATTCCTGGAAGGCACGAAAAAGACCTGTAGCCAAAAATCCTAAGGACTGCAACGGTTTATCCACATATTCCCGTGTTTGTGAATACCATTCCTTCACATCAGAATACGTCACCAAGGTTAAATTATCTCGCTGGGCTTGGGTGACATTAATAAACTTAACCGCCAATTCCATTTGATGATCATTGACAGACTTTGCCACCACAATCTGAGCCTCCATAATCACCCTTGCGCCATAATCGCCCACTAATTCAACTTCAATTTCATCGGGTAAGTTGGGTTGACCTTCAACTTCTAAGATCATTCGAGTTCCGGTTTCCGAAACATCCAGAGTCACGCCACTCCAACTTTTGTCATAGCTGTAAACCGTTGCCCCCAGGCGTCGCCGTAAGCGGTGGGCGGTGCGTTCTTGGGGTTGTTCAAAGGCAACCAGTAATGCTGCCATTAATAAAACCATGTTAAAGATACACCACAAGGCGTTAACCAAAACCGCTTCTGTATCCTCTGGACGCAGGATCAACCAAAAGGGAACTGACCCTAACGCCAGCAGCACAAAAGCTGTTACACCTAAGAGACCCCGTACAGACTGCCAATCAAAGTTTGATAAGCTAAATTCCCGTTTAACCAGGGTCATGTCTTTGTCTGTGACGTTAAAAGAACCCAAATTGGGATTAATTAACGCCATCGTTGTCACATACCCCGCCTGGAATGCCATGACAAATTCAAAAATTTCATTCCAGAAGGAAAAGCGCACATGCTTATAAATAATGTAGTTAGCATTGAGGGACAGGAGGATATGGGGGAATGCATACGCCAAGGTTTCTAATCCCAAACCCTGAATCGGGTTGATTCTAAACAATAAGAACAGAGTCGGCGCGAGGGCATAGATGAGTCGGGGATAGCCGTAGAAGAAGTGAGACGTGGCGCTGAAATAGCAAATCCGCTGGGGAATCGTCAAATTTAGCTTACGGTTGAACACCGGATTTTCAATCCGCAGAATCTGCGCCATCCCTCGCGCCCACCGGACTTGCTGACCCACATAGGAGGAAAAGTTCTCCGGGGCGAGACCCGCAATCATGATTTTGTCGTAGTAAATCGACTTATATCCCAGAGAATGGAGTCGGAATGCCGTGTGACAATCTTCAGTCACCGTTTCCGTAGCAATCCCACCCACTTGTAGGGCATATTCTTTACGAATTACCGCTGCTGAACCACAGAAAAAAGCCGCATTCCAAAAATCATTCCCTTTTTGCAGTACCTTATAAAACAGTTCATTGCCAACCGGAATTCTGCCATCTGTACGCAAATTTCGCTCAAATGGATCTGGGTTAAAAAACCAGTGGGGTGTTTGCACAAATGCGACTTTTGGATCAAAAAAGAAGCCGGCGGTATCTTTAAGAAAATCTCGCAGCGGAATATGGTCACAGTCCAGAATCATCACCAAATCGCCCTTCGTGCGGCGAAACGCGGTATTAATATTCCCCGCTTTGGCATGTTCGTTATTATCCCGCGTCATCATGATGCAGCCGACTTCCTCGCACATTTTCCGCAATCTTTCGCGACGGGCTTTATATTTTTCGGCTCGACCATCATCTAAAACATACACTTTTTTTTTGTCTTCCGGATAGTCGATTGCCATGGCACCGATTGCCGTTTTGCGGACAATTTCCACGTCTTCGTTGTAGGTGGGAATATAGATGTCCACCTTGGGCCACTGGTCTTGCGGATATGCCGACAAATCGACGGGTTCACGGTCTTGAATATGTAAGGTTTGAACATACGCCAGAACGAGCGTCAGGATGGCATACAGTTCAGCGATCAACAGCAGTACACAAAATAAGCCATTGAGAAAGGTATCAAAATTGAGCGTGTAGTTGAGGCGATAGTAGAGATAGCGGGCAGTGGTCACTAAACTCAACCAGACCAAAAATAAGTGGTAGTACTCACTAATTTGTTTATCGGAAACTCGGGTTTCCGCCCGCACAACCACTTGACCGATCGCCAAAAGCAAAACGGCGACAACACCCTGCTGCCAAACCTTGAGCGGGGTAATGACGAGGGGAATCGAGAGTACCAGAAGAAACAGAACCAGCCATTTCAAATGGCTTAAACCAATGGGTTCTAGTGAGCGATCAAAAAACCGAGGCAGAACATCAACTAGCCAGTCAGTGGCGAAGGGGCGTTGAGGACGAAATCGCTGGAATTTAGACGAAAACGAGGACATATCAACGGTGTGGGGTTAGTGAACAAGAAGGTAGAAGGCAGGGGGAGCAGGGGGAGCAGGGGGAGCAGGGGAAGCAGGGGGAGATGAGGGAGAATGACTAATGACGAATGACAAAGGACGAATGACCAATGACTAATGACTCTTTTGATCACTAAGCCGCTTGAGATAGAACTGAGAAATCCCATACATCAGCAGCGCGATCGCGAAAATGCCAGCCGGTAAGAAGAACCAGTTGTCTTGAATAAAGCGCGACACCTTACTCAACAGTCCGGTATTTTCAATCCGACTTGTTGAGGGCGCACGTTCTAAGAATTCCAATGTGTAGGCATCCGGGTCATAGCTAGCCGCATCTTGCTGATTGCTGCTGATCAATACCGTGTCTTCCTGAAGTTGGAAGAACCAGGGATCTTTGCTAATCACCTGCCGCACTCGTTCTAACCCATTCGCCGTCTGTGCAGTTAGCGCTAATAACACCCGTTCCTTGTTATCGGGTGACATGATTTCCTTAATCATGCCTTCGTTATCTGGTAAGGCTTGAATGCTGCCTTGATTCCACTGGCGAGAAAAAGCATCCTGTAAGCGGAAACCACTGCCATCAAACACCTCTGGGAAGGGAAATTGCTCTCTGGTACCAATTCCCACCAAATGGTGTCCCTCGCGGACTTCAGTAGGCAACGTTGTTGTTGTATAGGCATCCAGATTGACCGAATCAGCCTTACTCAGTCGTCCCAGACGTTCGCTAACCGTTAACAGCGTCAGCAAATCCGTATTACTTGGAGAATCCGACACCACAATCGCGGTTCTGGACAAATCCTGGGGTGCAGCAAAGGGATAACCTTCCTGGAACAGTCCTAAATCGGGGAGTTGTACCGATTGTTGGCGGTTCAGGTTGAAGCTAGTGTCTGCATGGAGGGTTCCTGTCAATTGTTGGTCGGTGACTTTACCACATACACCCGGTTCTCTGGGATTGAGTCGGAATGCCACTTCCAGTTGGGAATCAGGCTTGATTAAATGCGGGGGCAAATCCACTTTTAATCGTTTTCGGGTAGCGCCGTCTTCTGAAGTCAATCGCGCCCCACCGATAAACGTGCCATCCAGTAGGACTTCTACCGCCGAGGTACGGGGATTGATTTGTGGACTATAGCTATAACGCAGGGTCATAGAACTCCCCCGCGTAAATTGGTCATCCGGCAAAGCGCGAAAATCAATTGGAATCGGGGGTGCCGCTGACCCACGTACCGTGATGTCTTGGAACGGATCACCGTTTTCTTTGGTTTTAATTTCGCTGAGGGTAAAGGAATTTTCTTCCGGTAAATAACCGGGCCAATTCCGGAGTGATGGTGTGTCTACCTGTTTGAGACTATCCACTAATACAGCTTGACCTGTGCCAAATTTACGGCTGTCAGGCTGGACTAAAAACTGGGCAGCTTTGGCAACACCGTCAGCCCCATTGCCTGTCACCACTAAAACGGGAACCCCCCCATCTAAGGTGGTGGTCATCATTAAGATACCTACGTCACTGGGTAAAGCGACTTGGTTTCCATCTAAAATTTGGTTGCCACTGATGCTAAAAGGCAAATCCAAATCCGCTAAGGCGGGTTGGTCGGCGGGTGTGCCAATAACGACCAACCGTTGACCCCACTCTATATCCTCTAAATCGTTGATGATTTCCGTATCAATGGGACGGAATTCAGCCATTCTGCCTAATCCCGCTTGAAAGCGAGACGCGGTGGTTAACCAGGTGTCGTTAACCTTGGGCAGAAGATAAGCAATGCGATTGGTATCTAAACTGAGGTCGTCAAAGAAAGGATAGGGGTAGCGGCTAAAGTTGAGCGGAATCGGTTGAGGCTGATATTCAAACTGTAATTCTGAATCCGGTAGTACTTCTGTCCAAAGCGTGGGGTCACCCGGATCGCTACATTCTTCGTCATTACTTTGTCGGGCGACAATCGTCAGTTCGTTATAGTCCTGAATCAGTCGGGATGGAACGTTGAAGAGGACGCTGCCAACTTCCGATTGTTGGCGGTTGAGGGGGACTGAACCCACACTCGTGCCATTCACTCGGACTGTGAGATTGGAGTCTTTGGCAATCAGGGCGGGTGAATGCTGGAAACGAATTAGGGCTTTAGCCCCTTGGATTTTCCAGCCCCGGGGACGGGTAAAACCGAGTCGAGCTTCAGAATACACACCTCGGAAGCGGAAGCGGTTGCCGACGATGGGAGAGCGATTGAATTGCAGGACGTACTCGCCTGTGGGTAGGGGTTCAGCCTCTGCCGTTTCTTCCTCGCGATCGGGTGAGGAGGGTGCAGGAGAACGACGTGCGGGTGCAGGTTCTTCGGGTTCGGTTGATGTCGGCGCTGAACGAGTGGGCTGGCTCTGCGGCGGCGGTTGACTAGGTGCAGGCGTCGTTCGCTTGCGTGTTGGTGATGTGGATTTTTTCGGAGGAGCCGCCGGAGCGGGTTTGTAAACAGGTTCCTTTTGGGGCGTGGTGGGTAGGGTATATTCGCGAATTAGCTGATCTTCCTGCTCTTGCAGGCTACTGTCGCTTTGAGCGACGGCAAAGTTAGTAGTGATCACTAGACCGACGACTAAAACGCTACACAGAAGCAACAATCCGAGTCGCGTTCCTGTAGATACACGGGTGGAGCGCTGACGTCCGCGATGGGTGGAAGGATTTGGAGATTGGGAGTGACGAAACAGGCGTTTCATAGGAGAACTCTTACGGTTGATGGAAATGCCCAGTTAGTATTGCTTGGGAACTAAATTATGCGATTCCAACTATCTGGAATTTGGGAATAAGTAGGTGGGAAAAATTCAAGTTAACGGTGGAGATAGTCATTGGTCATTGGTCATTGGTCATTTGTACGTCGTAAGGGTTTACGGACAAACTTGCCCTAAACGATGGCAAGCCAGCCACATCGTTGACTAACGAAATCCACTAGAATTAGGCGTGTTTGTAGATAGCATTCCCGCTTCAGTCCAACGAGTAACAGGTTGACTGAACCCGGTCATTTGTAGAAACGGTGGTGACATTTTTCTAGTCCTCTGAATCGGTATTCGACTCGATGCCACCCTGATATAAGATGCGATTATTCGTGCTTACGAATAAATTTTTAACGGTTTCAAGCCTTGACAGACGTTATCGACCTCTGTATCATTTCCTTATTGCGTTTCTGGAAAACTGCTGCTGGGATTGAAAAAATTGCGAATTCTTTACCAGGTCAGGTGATACTAGGGCGATCCAGGCTAAGTTTTGGGTATAGTAGGCAGATTCATCATCCCAAATTCCCTGATTGTATTGCGGTAGAAGTTTACGCTCCAATAGTTGTTCAGCTATAGCCGGATTGATTAAGCGCATAGCTGGGTAAAGCATGGCATATTGGGAGGTGGCATCGTATTTGACCAAAGATTCTCCATCGAGGTTAATTCGAGCAGGCAAGCGAGAGGACGATTGCCATTGATCTTCAAGGTATTGGGTTGCTGTTTCCAGATAATTTAACGCCTCCGTCGATTGAAACCATTCGGCATCCCAAGCGATTCGCCACCAGACGCGATACGCATCAAAGCTATAGACGCTTTTCAGTTTGCTTTGTGAGGGTATGGACTGAAATTGATTGGTCTGTAAATCCAAAGCAATCCAGTCACTCGGTAACCCAACCGCCGAAACTTTAGAGGAGTTTTCCAAGACGTAGTAGCTACTATCTATCAAACTCAGCCAGTCTCGTTCGGGATCAACCTGAGCAAACAGGCGAAACGCATAAGGGGCGAGATAGGAGGGATTCAGATAAATAGTCGATGGCGACGGGACAAAGGCTTCCTTGGGTCCAGGAAGGAGATAACGCTTGCCATCGGGTCCAGCGATGGTGGAGTATTCCCACAAATCGCGCAACTTGATTCGCGCTAACTCTAAATATTCCGGGCGATTCCAGCGGCGGTATGCCCAAATTAATGCGGTAATCGCATCAATATCAGCATCGCTGGCAAAATTTCGATCAATGGCACCCCAATTGCCCTCATCATCTTGACCCCACAGCCAAACCCAAAGATTGTCTTCAGGTTCGCCTGTTTCTGTGAGTCGATGCAGGTTATCTTCTGCCCACTCTAAGGTGAGGGCAAATGTGGTTGGGTCATTAATCAATACAGCCCTGAGCATAGCGTAGGCTTGTCCTTCTGAGGTGGAGCGATCGCTCGCTTCGTAGTCGATTACTCGTCCGTCCTCTTGAATGAATTGTTGTCTGTAGATGACCCAGCTTTGTTCGAGTATATCCTGGATAGGCGGCGATGGGGATAAAACGGGAAAATCAGCCACGGGGGAAGCCGTTACTGAGGGTTGGGAAGGGGATACAGACGCTTCCGGCTGTTCAGGTTCGGAGAATTCGATGGACACACAACTGGTGAGATTCAACAGCAGTAACAGAGCGCTTGTAGTCATGCTTGTAGTCAGCGCTTTAGCGCTTCTGGCACTAAAGTGCCTACTACGAACCCAGTGATTTGTCCTTTGTCCTTTGTCCTTTGTCATTTGTCAGGGAATAGGGAATGGGGAATGGGGAATGGGGAATAGGGAATAGGGAATAACGCGCCAAACTAGAACCGTTCCCATGGGGGTTGAAATCCTCGTCGTTGTAAAAAGTCTTCCTGAATTTGTTGCATTTGATTCGATAATTCTGGATCTAACGTTCCTCCTTGTTGAAGTTGTTCAAGTTGCATCGCTTCCAAATCCGCTAAAGCCTCAAGCTGATAGTCTTGAACTCGTTTCAGTCCAATCATTGCTTGGCGAATTCCTTGATCATTCGGGTCAAGGGCTAAGGCTTGAGAATAGAGATTGCTGGCTTCATCTAATCGTCGTTGTTGAAATCGAACGCCAGCTAGAGCTGATAATGCCTCTTGATTAGCTGGTTGTGCGGATAAAATTAACTGATAGGCTTGTTCCGCGAGTTCTAAATCATCGATCGCTTGACCAATTTGTCCTTGTAAGAAGTAGTTGCGGATGTTAGTAGGATCGCGGGCGACTAATTGCGCGACTCTAACTCTGGCTTGTTCTGGACTGCGTTGGGCGATAAGCTGAATTGACCGGATTTGTACGGGCAAATTCGTGGGATCAATCTGTAGCAATCTGTTATAAAGTGCCTCGCGTTCAGGAGATGGCGGTAATGATCCCGCCAGGGTAAATAGTTCTGGCGGCGCACTGGTGGCAGGTTGAGTCTGTAGCCAGTAATTGAGAACCGCTTGGGCTTGAGATTCCGAAATCAGATCGGCTTGGTAGGCTAGGTTAGCACGCGCTAGTTGCAGTGTCGTGTCCTGGGGATTACGGGCGATTAACTGGTCAAATACACCGAGGGCTTCCGTGGGACGATTTTGTTGTAGCCGCACATTAGCCAGCCCTCGTATCGCCGCATTAAGAATATCCCGTTCGGCTGGATTACTGGCAATTAAAGCCTGATAACGCTGGGCGCTGGCTTCTAAGTTTCCTTCCCGACGCTCAATTTCTGCGGCTAACAATTGGGGGGCTAAGTCTTCCGCGCCTGCGGGGGTAGCTGCATAAGCGGCTAACGCCTGTCTTGCTCCGGCGAGGTTATCGTTTTCCAATAAAATCTGGGCGATGCGGAAATTTAAGAAAGGAACGTTGACACCAGATTGGAGGAGATTGGTGTAAATGGGTAATAATTCCGGTCCTGGGGGTTCAATCCCGGCTAAGGCTTGGGCGATGAGTTGGCGTTCATTGGGATCAGCCGGGAGCGGTTGCAGGGCGCTTAATAGACGGGCTTTGAGTTCGGCTTCGGAAATTAACCCCAGTTCCCGTTCCAAGGCGACTTGTTTAACTAAAAGAGTGCGGTCATTGGGTTGTAAACTGACTAATTGACGATAGAGATTCAGAGCGGTTTGCTGTTCGTTGGGTAACCCACTAAAAACATCAGCAATTTCCCGCAAGAGTTTGGGTTCGGGATTGGGGGTTTGATCGAGCGCCTGACGATACAAATTCGCGACTTGTTGGGTTAGGGCTTGGTTACCCGTTTGATTGCGAATCTCATTCAAGGCTCGTGCTAAGGGTAACGTTGCACTAGGATTCCCTTGTAGGGGGGTTAAGACATTTAACGCTTCAGTTGGCTGTTGATTGGCGAGATAGGCTTGGGATAAAGCCGTTCGGGTGAAGATGGCTAATTGTTGATCAGAGAGGAGTTGGGGCGATCGCAGTTGTCCTTCCAGAATCTGGACAGCCGCCGCCGGATTTCCGGTTTCTCGTAAGGCGCGGGCGTAAGCGAGGGCGGGATACCCAGTAATTTGTCCGCCTGTCGCCAGATAACGGTTAAACAGTTCCAATCCCCGTTCCGGGTTACCGCTATTGGTAAACGTTTCCGCCGCCCCAAGCAGAATATTGGGCGGGGGATTTCCTTGTAGGACAATTTGATAATCCGCCAAAGCTTCAGCAAACCGTTGCTGAAAGCCGTAGAGTTGGGCTCGCAAACCACGGGCTTCGATATCGTTGGGATTGAGATTCAGCAATGTCGTGAGGGCTTCAATCCCCTGAACCTGCCATTCTGATCGATAGGTTCCGAATAGACCCACCGATTTTAAGGCTAATTCATTGGTGGGGTCTTGTGCCAATACTTGTTGATAAGCATTCCAGGCTTGCTGAAGATTCCCCTGTCGTCGATGAGCGATCGCTAACCCTAACTTGGCATCCAAGGAATCCGGATAGCGCCGTACCGCTGCCTCAAATGCCGCGATCGCATCCTGAACTCGTCCTTGACTCAGCAGTGAAAAGGCTTGGCGAACGGCTGTGGGTACGGTTTGGGCACGAACAGCCGGGATGGTGTACACCATCGGTGCGCTAATGGCTAATCCAGCTAGTCCTAATCCAATGAGTTTAGTCATTTGTTATTCGTCATTCGTCATTCGTCATTTGTCATTTGTCATTTGTCATTCGTCATTTGTCATTGGTTATTTGCTCCTTCTGCTTCCCCTGCTTCCTCATCTCTCTTCAATCTATGGGAATCACATCAAATTCAGTTTTTAAGCGGACACCGACATCGGTTTCGGAGAAGTTATTCCGTTGTTGGATAGTAAATCCTAGACGGAGATTAGGTAAAAATCGGAAATCATAGAATAGTTCTAAAACGTCGGGATTTTCTTCTCCTTGATTATTTGATAATTCCTGCCCATAGCCTAAACCTAGGCGATCATTTTGGGTAAATACATCCAAAAAGCTAACGCCAAAACTATAGGTCGTCGCGGCTTCGTCAATCTCTCGGTTGATATACCGACCATAGCGACCAAAGATTCCCATATTCCAATCGGGGATAAAGTATTCAGCATTGAGACCATACGCCTCTTCCCGATCATCTTCTTCCAGTCCAAAATTATTGTCCCCGCGTGCGATGGAGAAAATTTCGTTAAATCCTGTCTCTGAACCCGCGTCGCGATCGGTGGCATAGGTGCCGCGAATAATGCCATTGCCATAGCGCAAACCCACTTCTCCAGCAAATCCATCTAAGGCAAAATCACCAATACTTCCCGATGATGAAAACGCCGCCGCTTTCGCTTCAATATTGTCAGTTAATGTCCAATTGACCAAGACGCCAGGACGAGAAGAAATTCCGGTGGCACTTAAGGCTGGATTGGTTTGAAAAACCGGATTAAAGAAATGGGTGACGCCATCTTTAGCAAAGCTATTGCGATCAAAGTAAGAGGTTAAATCGAGTTGACCGAGTACAAAACGCAAATTCGGCAAATCGGTAAACGGAGCGGTAGCAAAATAGAGTTCATTAATGTTTAATCCTTGGTTGGGAGAATCGGCTAAACCACTATCTTCGCTGGTTAAATCTAACGTAGCAGCAAATAGCGCCTTGGGAGTTAGAGGATAGACGCCAGCCAACCGCGCCCGCGCCACAGAGGAGTCACCCTGTACCACATAGCTTCCTTGAAACTGTAGGGTAGGATCTCGCAATGCTGTACTGCGTAGCAGGGAAGAGGGGGGTTGATTGGGCTGAGTTGGGTCAAACTCTGGAGCCGGAGTCGCCACTGGAGGGGGCAGGTTTGGGTTAGGAGTACCGGGTACAACGCCTGGATTGGGTGAGACAAAAGGAGACTGTGCGACTGAATTCGTCCCATTCAATGGATTGACATTGGGATTAACCCGTGGAGGTAATGCGGCTTGCGTTGACGGCTGGGCGTAAACCTGTCCTACACCTGGGTTATAGCCGTTAAAATTTGGGGAATTTGGGTTAACAGGTGCGGGTAAAGGAGCTTGATTTTGCGGTAAATAGGAAACCTGTCCTATACCTGGATTATAACCGTTGAAACTTTGGGAATTTGGGTTAACGGGTGCAGGTAAAGGGGCTTGGTTTTGCGGTAAGGCATAAAATTGCCCTGTCCCTGGGTTATAACCATTAAAATTTTGGGAATTGGGATTAACAGGTGCAGGTAAGATGGCTTGGTTTTGCGGTAGATAGGAAAACTGTCCTACACCTGGGTTATAGCCATTAAAATTTTGCGGATTTTGGTTAATCGGTACGGATTGGACGGCTTGATTTTGGGGTAAGGAATAAAACTGTCCTGCACCGGGATTATAGGGATTAAACCCAACTGGAGTCTGAGTGGGTGGCATTGACCCAACTTGGGGCATTTGGGGAATGAAAGCAACCTGCCCCCCGCCAACGTTATAAGGATTTGCCCCCATCGGGACTCCCATGGGTTGTACTGGCACAAGGATAAAGGTTTGAGGCAGATAAGGAACTTGTCCCCCGGCTGGGTTGTAGGGATTACCTCCTAGAGGCATTCCCATAGTTTGGACAGGAACTAAGATGACAGGTTGAGGCAGATAAGGAACTTGTCCCCCCCCTGGATTGTAAGGATTTGCTCCCCCAGGAAAGCCCTGAGTTGACACAGGAATAAAGTTAGGAGTGGGGACAAAATACGAGGGTTGTCCTCCAGGTTGATTATAAGGATTGTTACCCATAGCTGCCCCAGTACCGGGCATAGGAATAACCGTAGGCGTTTGGGTTCCATAAAGGGACTGTCCCCCAGGTTGGTTATAAGGATTGTTACCCATAGCCGCCCCAGCATTGGGCATAGGAATAACCGTAGGCGTTTGGGTTCCAGAAAGGGACTGTCCCCAAGTTTGGGTATAGGAGTTGGGATTCATCGCCGCCCCAGTACTGGGCGTGGGGATGGTGTTGGGTGTTTGAGTAAAGGAAGAGGGCTGTCCCCAAGTTTGGCTGTAGGGATTCACGCCCTGGGGTTGCACATTCGGTGAAATGAGAGTGGGAAAGGCAGGAAGCTGTCCTGAGTTAGATCCCGTAGAACCCAGAGGAATAGAGTTTGTCGGTACAGGGAGGGGAGATGAATTTTGTAACAGAGTTGGAAGCTGCGCCACCTTTACGTCGAAGGTATCCCTAAACCGGACTGAGGTTTCAATGGCAAGGGGTTGGTTACAGGTGGTTGAATCGTGACAATTCTGATCAGAGGACAATTCGGGAGTCAGAGGGTCTTCCTGAATCGTCAAGGGTTGGTGAGCAGAGTTTAAAGCGAGTTCTGATAAACCCGACTGAGTTGATAGACTGGCTTGAATCGGGGGATTGGGGATGGCGGAAGCAATACGGTTGGAATATGTTCTAGTTTCTACCTCTTCTGTTCTTGCTGTTCCCCTATCTTTTGCCCTATCGATGGGGGCAGAACTATTGTGGTTATTTTGTTGTTCCTCGTGTCTCGCTGGAACGGTTTGGTCAAGCGTTTCATTCGTTTTCGCCGCTATAGCATTGGCTTCAACAGCTACGACTGAAGGGTTAGAATTCAGGCTTGTCGATAGAGTAGTATCTCGTCTTGAGACATACTCCACCTTTTGGGCAGAGACGGACGCTGGATCTGGATGTTCGTTTAGTTCAGAACCCGATTTATGCAGGCGATCGGCTTGATTCAGAGATAATTGGAAATCACCGGACGGTTTTTCTTCTCCAATATCTTGCCGATTGGCGACTTCTGAGCCAGGTAGAGTCGCCTGAGCGGGTTTAATTTCAAGTAATCCTAGCGTCCAGAAAACAATAAGTGATCCAATACTAAGCAGATTAATCCATAGCAGCGGCTTAAGCAAGCCGAATCGTTGAGAATCAGGGACTATTAAGTTCATTACCGGAGTTCGTTTGACCGATTGATGTTTGCCCTGCACCCTGTCGCCACTTTAGCAAAGGAATTAGTCCTTGGCGATTCATATAACCTTGGTTGAATGAAGGTTGAATCTTGTCTTATAGATAATGGAGGATAGCCAGTGACGCTTTTTGATTATAAACATCCACCTGCTTTAGCTAAAACCACTCGGTTACGTCTGAATTCCAGAAAATTGACAGGTCAATTCCCACCATATTTTTTTAGGGTACTCTTGGCGCAACCGTTCATCTACGAACTAATCCTCACCCGAAAATTTTGCCGAGTCAATGATAGTTGACTAAACAATTCAAGGGCGTTAATTCGAGAAACGTTTAGCTGTAAATAGAACGGTTTGGGCAAAGCCTGAATCCGTCCCCTAGTAATTTCACTCAAAGGTACAAGGCATTGAGCGCCCGAAGCCTAGAGTGACTATTCCTGCGCTCGTTGCCGAAACAGCGATCGCGTTCTCATCAACCTCCTTTTATCAAAGGTTCAATCAGCTAACGGTGTTGGCTGGTGCAGCACTATAACAGATGCAGATACTTTGACTTTACCGAATGGGTACTCATTTTGTAGACCGTATTTTCACGGATTTTTTGCTTTTAGAGCAAAAATTGCACCCCTGAATAATTTTTAGCTAATCTGGCGATGGGTTACCTACGCTGTAATTTTTCATTCAGCCTGGGATGAATCACCAGCCCATATCTAGTTTAATACGTCTGTTGAGAGAGGCTCCATAACCTTTGGGGAATTGGAGTTGCCAGTGAGCATTCCTCTACAACTACGTCTTAACTTCTCAGTTTTAACATATTGAAAGAATTTGCCAAGGGGGTAGATACTGTAACGATTGAAAGCCTGGAAGACCTTGACGGCTAGCGTATCGATTTACTATAGTGCAACTATTCGCTGATGAAAGAATAATAAAGAGGAGGCAGAGGTGGGAAGATTGAGGAGATTTTTCGTTAATGGAAGAAAAAATTTCACCCTAAAAAAAAGGGTAGGTTTTACCTCTAAACTAGGGAAAAAAATCCCTATTAATCCCTGAACCCGCCCCTACCAACCAGATTCCATCCAGCGTCTAGAAGGGTCAAAATGCTGGAGGGATGACAAGCTCTTCGGAAAGGTAGTTAGAGCTTGCTGCACAAAGCCGTGGTGTTCTAATAGAGTTCAATTTTTCTACTGGCGTGGCACAGCTAAAATGGTGGAATAGATTTGACCATTGAATCGGGCGCAAGTCTTTGCGCCCCTACGGTTTCCGGGCGTAATTCTAATTCATCAAATAAGGTGTGCCACGCCACTACACCCTACACCCCACACCCCACACCCCACACCCCTTCAGGAGGAGCCGTCAACGCCCAACTCCGACATAGCGGAACCCAGCGTCTTCTAGCACGTTAGGATCAAGGAAATTACGACCATCAATAAGCACGGGATTATGCATCAGCTTCGCCATCTTGCCATAATCCAGACTCTTGAATTGTTCCCAGTCGGTGACTAATACCAAAGCGTCACAACCATCTGCCAAGCGATCGGGATCACCTTCTACCTGCACACCAGATATACCGTGACTCATGCCACTGGATGAAATAATCGGATCATAAGCTTTAACTTTTGCGCCCAACCGATTGAGATTTTCAATCAGAATCAATGCGGGAGCATCGCGCATATCATCGGTATCCGGCTTAAAGGTTAATCCCAACAATCCCACTGTTTTCCCTTTGAGGATTTTGAGTTCTTGCTGGAGTTTTTCCACCGCAATTAAACGTTGACGTTGATTGACACTTACCGCTGCTTTCAACAGTTGAGCATCGAACCCATAATCATCCGCTGTATGAATCAAGGCGGAGACATCCTTGGGAAAACAGGAACCGCCCCAACCAATCCCCGCTTGCAGGAATTTACCCCCAATGCGAGTATCTAACCCAATCCCTTGGGCGACTTGAGTCACATCCGCGCCCACGCGATCGCAGATATTGGCGATTTCGTTAATGAAGCTAATTTTGGTGGCTAAAAAGGAATTGGAGGCATATTTGACCATTTCCGCTGAACTCAAATCCGTCACCACTACCGGAACCGGGGGTAGGGATTTATCTTCAGCAGGTTCCCGCTTCACAATCGGCGCATAGAGTTCCTGCATCATCGAAATAGCGCGATCGCTATTACTGCCCAACACAATGCGATCGGGGTTAAAGGTATCATAAATCGCTGATCCTTCCCGCAAAAACTCCGGATTACTCACCACATCAAACTCAACGCTTGTGTCTGACGTCGTACCTCCAGAGGACTTCTGGTGATCAGCGACACCATCCATGACGATCATTCGTACCCAATCCCCAGAACCAATTGGCACCGTTGACTTATTCACAATCACCTTATAGCCCCCATTCAGGTGATTGCCGATCCCACGGGCTACGGCTTCCACATAGCGAGTATCACTTTCACCATTGGGTAATGCTGGCGTTCCCACCGCAATAAACAAAATCTCGCCATGAGCGACACCCCTCGCCAAATCTGAGGTAAACTCCAAACTGCCCGCATTACTGCAAGCTTGCATCAGTTCAGATAATCCCGGTTCATAGATGGGCGACTGTCCAGATTTCATTAATTTGACTTTTTCTTCATTGTTATCCACACAGATAACATGGTGTCCGATATGGGCTAAGCACACCCCGGTTACTAAGCCAACATATCCAGTACCAATAACACAAACACGCATGAGCTGATCCTCTCTGGTAGATGGTAAGACTCAGGGCTATCTAGCGGATTGATTCGTGTGCTAGTAGATCCCCTTGAGTTAATACTGTAGTCGCTTAACCGGAAACCAGGGAATACCCTTCAGCCGTTAAGCGATCGCGGAAATCTGCTATTGTCGTTTTTAACCCCTCCTGTAAAGGTATAGTCGGTTGCCAACCCAATAACGTCTTCGCTTTCGTAATATCCGGACGGCGACGTTGCGGGTCATCTTTCGGTAAATCCTTAAAGATAATTTCTGTATCCGGATTGACCATTTGTTGCACCGCTTGAGCCAGTTGTAAAATTGTATACTCATCCGGATTCCCCAGATTAATCGGTCCGGTATGCTCATTATTCATCAACCGAATTAATCCTTCAACTAAATCCGACACATAACAGAAACTGCGAGTTTGTGAACCCTTGCCATACACCGTTAGGGGTTCACCCTTTAACGCTTGCACCACAAAATTACTCACGACACGCCCATCATTTTCCAGCATCCGAGATCCGTAGGTATTAAAAATGCGGGCGACCCGAATTTCTACACCATTTTGCAGATGGTAATCAAACGCCAGTGTTTCCGCCACTCGCTTCCCTTCGTCATAACAGTTGCCGCAAAATGCAACTCGTCCATGGCGACGTACACACACCACATGATTCTGCACATTAACGCAGTAAACATTGCCAGCATATCGAAATGGCTCTGGGGTGACTAAATGAGCGTCTTTTATCGGTCGAATATTCACCCGATATAAATCACGACCTACAGCATGAGACACAACAGACGCCGCATAACCGCAACGCATGGCTAACTCTTGGACATCATCAGCCAGTTGTTTTGATTTCGTGTAATAAACATAGCCATCTCCGCGCTGGGAACCATCTCCCATGATTAATGCCTTAAACAAAATCAGCGACTGACGCTTGGACAACGATAAAAACTGGCGCGGAATATATTTATCACCCGACTTACCCAGAGGACATAAAATCTCCGCCAGTTGTTTACTACAAATCCGGAATTGGTGGTCATCTGATGAGAAAAACTTAAAGCCGAGGTTGTTTAAACAGTGGGTTATTTTAGCTCGACCCTCTGGATTTTCTTGGGCAATCAGGATGTTATAGTCAGCCACCTCATAGTCACGTCCACCGACAACTCGTCCTCGTCGTCGGACATGAACACAGCCTTCAGAAATATAGTAACCGAGGAATTCTAACCAATCATCCATCCGAATTCGCTCGATGCTAACCTTCGCGTTTTCCGGTGCAGTTCCCAGTTCAAACCATTCTGGTTCTTCTCCCTGAAACTCACCCCCGGTAGGGACACGCCAAGAATGCCAATGTCGGTCTTCATCCGCACGCAAAAATTGCAATTTTCCGGTTTTACTGCGTACATACATCCAGTGATTTGGCGTTACACACAGATCGAATTTAGCATTGGCGAACCGGAGCAAATTACCCACGTAAGGCTGCACAATATACTCATCCGGGACGTGATACTCGACTTGATTATCGGGATTAAGAGTCGCCACTCGCACTCCGGGCTGTAATTGGGGAAAAGGAACCCAGCCATTTTCCGTTAAAATTTCAGTTTCAGCGTCGTAACAACTGCGGGGTCCAATTGGATTAACATTTCCTCGGTATTCTTCGGGTTGAGGATGAACTTCCGGATCACCATACACTTCCGAGGTTGAAGCTAATAAAAATCTCGCCCCTACCCGCTTGGCTAACCCCAACATATAGAGGGTACCCATAACATTGGTTTTAATCGTCTTGACAGGATTGTACTGATAGTGTATTGGCGACGCCGGACAAGCCAGATGGTAAATTTGGTCAACCTCGACGCGAATCGGTTCCGTAATATCGTGGCGGATCAGTTCAAAGTAAGGATGATTCAGCCATTTGACGATATTTCGCTTGGTGCCAGTATAGAAGTTATCCAGACAGAGAACTTCATGACCTGCTTCCATTAACCGATCAACGAGATGGGAACCAATAAAACCAGCACCACCTGTAACTAGAATTCTCATAGGTGTTTCAGAATAGTAACGATCGCGTAAGCTTTAGTGCGGTAAAGTAGCAAGCTCTACCATGTTACATTGAAACTCATACTGGCAAGTCTTCGCCATGCTTAAAATCGCTTAATTCCTTTCAGGACGTGAAATTGAGACAAATTCAACGCCCAACCCCTGACAATCGCTCTTGCCTGTGGTTATGATATTGGTTGAACTTTCTTAACACAACTAGATCTTAGGCAAACGAACGCGGTTTAGGGTGCAGGATTTGAGCGTTGACGTGCCATACCTCAAAAGTTTTAGCTGATTCGCTAACAAAACTGCCAAATTTATTTTGGCTCAAAGGTTGTCGCTCGATCCTCACGGATCGAAGTGAGGCTGTAACCTGGCACAACGTTGCTGGGAGGTTTCCCTGAGCAATCCTCTGGCAATTTTGCCGTCAGAGACATTAACTTCGGTGCTTGAGTTGTATCTACCTGCTTGAACATAATTTATGCTGCTAGAGACTTTAAACTCACCAGAGTCTGTCCTCGCTCCAACTGATACGTTCAGTACCGGGAAATTAGAACTGTGGTTTCAGCCCGTTTATCAAACTCAGACTGGTGCGGTATTACACAATGAAATACTCCTACGTTGGCGAGACGAAGCCGGAAATCTGCACTTACCCCAGGAATTCTTACCCACGTTGTCGGATAAAGGACAACTGCAAAAGGCTGATCGCGCCGTCATTCGCAAGGCGATAGAACTCTTAGCGGAACAGCCGGATCGATGCTTGTCGATTAATCTTTCAGGAGAGGGATTAAATAACTTTGAACTAATCGAATATATTGAAACCCTCCTGGATCAGTCAGGAGTTGACCCCAAGCAACTGAGTTTTGAGCTAACCGAATCAACCATCGCCAAAGATTTTCCCACAATTCGGGCATTTGTCCGCGAACTCAAAAGTCTCGGTTGTGCGATCGTTCTGGATAACTTTGCCAGTCGCGAATTAACGCTGTTTCAATGTCAACAACTAGCGGTTGATTTGGTAAAAGTGGATGGTCAACTGATCCAACGCCTAAAAACAGAACCGAGTAGTCGTGTCTTAACCAAAGCCATTCTCGAAGGTATTCAGGCGCTGAGTCAGGTGGCGGCTAAATTTGTCAGCGATGCGGTTACCCAATCACTCGTCGAAGAAGTCGGGATTGATTTAGTCCAAGGACACCATCTTAAAACCCCTAGTCCAGCACCCGATTGGACGGAACTGGTTCGCCCAGAGGAGGAACAGGATTCACCCACGGCTGAAGTCCAAAAATCTACTCAATCCTGGCGTTTCCTGGTGGGAACGGGGTTTGTGGTGCTGGGATTAGGGGCAGTTGGTGTGGGGATTGCCTCCATTGGCTATCGCCTCAGTCACTTAGTTGTAGACGGTAGCACGATTAACGGGCGAATTGTGCGGCTACAAGCGCCAACTACGGGAAATATTCAAGCATTTTACGCCCAGCCAGGGGTGGTTGTGAAATCAGGACAACTTCTCGCCCGGATTAGCCAAGAACCCAGTCCCCAAGAACAAGAAGCCCTACTCCGCCTAGAACGTGCCCAAGAACAAGAACAAATCCGCAATCAGCTTGAAAGTCTCGAATTACAAGGACAGATTCAGGTGAATGCAACTCAGCTAGCATCGGCAAAACAGTCCCTAGCATTACTGAAAACGCAGTTACAGCAGCTAGAACGTCGAGATCAGGCGGTGCGCCAAGTGGATGTAGAACTGGGCTTAGAGTCGATTAAAGAACAGCAAGCTGTAGTTCAAGCGGCACAGGCAAAAGCTGAAGCTGCCCGATTAGATTACCAACGGTATCAAACCCTATTAGAAGCAGGGGGTGTATCCGCACAGGAAACGGATCAGTTGCGCTTAGTCTGGCAATCGGCACAAGCAGAAGTCCAACAAGCCCAATCTGTCTTGGATGCGACGCAAAAGGCAGTCAATGCTGCCCAAGCGGGTATTGCTCGCAGTAATCGCAATAATATTATGGGCGGGGTTCTGTCCGATCAACGGATTAGTTTGCAGCAGACGATACAACAGCAATCGGTTGTAGTGAATACGATGGAAGCGCAATTGGCTAAACTCAAGCAGCAGCTAAATAACAGTCAGTCTCTCCAAAAAAATGCTCCTTCTCTGGTCAACGATCTCAAACAACTGCAAAGCGAACGGAAAGTGCAAAATGTGTCAGCCCCCTTTGCGGGTGTTGTCTACACAGCGGAACGGGAACAAGGCGAACAGGTTAATCAGTTAGAACCAATTGTTACGTTGCTTGATTGCAATAATCTGTGGGTAGAAACCGTGGTTAGTGCTGAACAAGCTAGTTCAATTAATACCGATAAACCTGTGACTGTAGGATTAGCAGGTTATGCAAAAACTGTCAAGGGTGAAATTGACCTGATTCAGCCAATTAGTAATATGCAGCAGCTTAATAAGTTGACCCAGGTTCAAGCCCTACAGCCTGCGATTCCGCCTAAATTAGTAGGACAACCGTTGACGCGGATTACTGTGCGGATTCCACCACCACCGCAACATGAGAATTCCCAACAGTTTTGTGGATTGGGACAAGCAGCGAGGCTAACGTTTCCTAAGAAACTTTTTGGTAATCGTTGAATTGGGATTTATATCTCAATTTTTTTTGTCTGTATTCCCTTGATTGTAGGTTTATAGGACTTACGCAAAGGCTCTATAGGTAGGGTGTGTTAGCGTAGCGTAACGCACCTTAACCAATATATAAGTGGGTGGACACAATTAAAGTTAACGGTTGAGATTAGGGAACAGAGAACAGGGAACAGGGAACAGTAAGGGTTTGAGGACGATTTGCCAAACTTAATACAGTACCGTTTTCTTTTGTCCGACTACTTATGGTGTGGCTGCGTAAGTCTTGGTTTAGTTACATCTTTTGTGAGGTAAAACATGATAACCGTAATCTCACTCGGTCAGGGCGGGTTTAGTTACATCTAGGTGAGGTGACAAATGATAATAGTAAAATTCGCCCCTACACACAATTAAAGACGCGCTTTGGAAGCGTCTCTACACCCCAAAACTCTATAGCAATTCTAAATAGGTTGTGAAAAATAAAAAAATAGAAAAAAGCATTGAAACTCTTTCCCATTGCCCATTGCCCATTGCCCATTCCCGAAAATTATCAGATTTTTGGACACGACTCACATAGGATTGCTATATGATTCGATTATTTCGTTGGCAAAACATCTCGTCCTATCTCAATTGGTTCGCCCTGCTGTGTCTTTCCGCCTTCGGTTTTATTGGCTTCTACCTGCTGCGTAACCCAGAACAATTAGACCTATTAGGCATATCCGGTTTAATTAGTATGGGGCTGATTGGCATTTGGCGATGGTCATGGTGGGCGCTGCAAGTGATTCGTTCTCGGATTTATCTACATTGGGTTTTTCCCCGGTGGCGCAAACAAGCCGATCGCATTCCCCTGGATAAGTTACCGCCTGTTTGCTTATTAGTCCCAACCTATAAGGAAAAACCTTGGATCACGGAACGAGTCTTCCGAGTCATCGCCCAAGAAGCCCAAAGCCTCTCTCATCCCCTGACACTGCTGGTTACCAGTAGCAGTGATGCAGAAAATGCTGCCATTTTAAAGGTACTTAAATCCGTTGATCCGGAACTCAGTTGTATTCGCCTAATCCAAATGGTACAAACCGGGGAAGGGAAGCGCAAAGCCATGGCGGATGGATTACGAGAATTAGCGCGTTTAAATCTACCCCAAAATGCCGTTGTTGGTTTAATGGATGGCGATTCTGAACTGACACCTGGAACCTTACGTCGCTGTTTGCCATTTTTTCGCCTATTTCCCAAAATGGGGGCGCTGACAACAGATGAGTTACCCATTGTTGAGGGATCGTATCTATTTTCTGAGTGGTTCCATTTACGCCTATCCCAGCGTCATTATCAAATGTGTTCGGTGTCCCTGTCGCAAAAAGTGATGTGTTTGACAGGACGCTTTTCCCTATTTCGGGCGGAGGCGGCGCTGCATCCCACATTTGCGGATCAGTTAGAACTGGATACGTTGGATGATTGGTTGTGGGGACAGTTTAAATTCCTCTCCGGCGACGATAAAACGACGTGGTATTGGTTACTGCGTCGGGGTTACGATATGTTGTATATCCCCGATGTGATTGTCTATTCCATTGAGACGATTTCTGGGTCATTAATGGATCGCGCTTACCAGAATATGCGCCGCTGGTATGGGAATATGCTGCGGAACAGCGATCGCGCGATCGGTTTGGGTCCAGGTAAAGCGGGATGGTTTATGTGGTACTGTCTCCTGGATCAACGGATTAGTTACTGGACGACTCTAATAACGCCGGGTTCGTTATCAATTTGTTTAGTTCAAGGGTATTGGTTAGCCGCTGGACTAATTCTATGTTGGATTCTTTGTACTCGACCGATAATTTTAACCATCATTTTCTGGGGACGACAATCTCGGCTGAAACCGATTCATTTACCCGTCTTTTTAATCGCCCAGTGGAGTTCCTGTATTATCAAAATCTGGACTCAGATGAACCTTGCTCAACAAAAGTGGTCAAACCGAGGAAATCAAAGTATTTCAGCCGCCGGATCGGGGTTGGAACGGTTGGTTAAAGTGAGTGTGTCTCGTTTTCTTTATGTCTCCCAGTTATTTGGTTTTGTGATTATTTTATGTTGGTTTGCCAGCCTTCTCAGTCCCTTACAAGATGTGGCAGGTTTATGGTCAAATAGTAGCTGGGCGATGAGTCAATCGGTTCCCCCTCAAATTATTGAAGCGATTGATCATGGGATTATTCCCAATGATGGTCAAGATGATGCTAAATCCCTCCAGGCGTTAATTAATCGTCTGTCTGGTGAAGACCCAGTACAGATTAATTTACCCATTGGTGAAATTGATTTATTTTATCCCATTGAAATTAATCGCAGTCACACGATTATTAAAGGGCAAGGAATGCGGCGAACGATTTTACAAGCGCATATCAGTAAACCTGATACAGAAGCTGTTCTGGTCATTCGACCTCGTGAGCATCGTTTGACCGAAAAAGCAGAGTCTAATCAGAATCGGATTCAGGATATACATTTGAGCGGGTTTACACTCCGAGAAAAATCATCCAACTCAACTGAGGATATATCTGCTATTAGTAGTGTAATTTTGAAAAACGTAGTAGAGTCTTCGCTGAGAAACCTTGATTTATCAAATAGTAGCGATCGTGCTTTAATTCTGCGTAATACGGAGGATGTAACTGTCGAGTATGTGTTGCCAGAGACAGCTTTCAAGAAAAAGGAATAAAAAGAATCTGATTTTCATATTCTTCAGGCTGACTACACAGAATGAAGAGTTCTAAATCATCAATAATCTGTCCAATCGGAGCCGTCGCGATAACCTCGACAACTCCAGGCATCGGTAGACCCTGATTGATGCGATCATAAGCATACATGGTAATGGTTGCTACGTCATGAGTGAGCAAGATGCGCTTCTCGTTGGCAGCCCATTCAAGGATGGTTGCATCATCAGCGTGCATCAGCCCTACATCCTGCACACGGACTACATCAAGTCCGGGCAATCGTCTGATCAGCCCACGCAATATGGCTCCGTTAAAGTTTTCGTCAGTCAAAAGACGCACTTGATATCAACTCATTGGGTATTGATGGCGAGTAAGGAGACGTTGCCTCAGATTAACCAAGTTATAGTTTTGAGCCAGTTCCTGTCTGTGCTGTTGAGCTTTTTGGCGACGTTGTTCTAAGTAGTTATCAATTTGCTGGCGATGGGTGAGGTAGTAAGTGATAGCCGCGTAAATCTCTGACAGGTGAAGCACATCGTACTGGAGAGCAATCTCTTCGGGAGTGGAGCCAGTGTGGTAGGCGGCGAGTAAGCTGTCAAGGGTGACTCGGCTTTGACCAATACGGATACCTCCGGCTTCATCCCATCGTAGGGGTGGAGCTGTAGCTAGAAATTCAACTGGAATACTCATGAGATAGTCTTTCTGGCAGGACTTGACTCTTTTCCTAGCTTACTCTACTGGCACACTTTTACCAATAAATCGTGGTTGTAAGCGCACAGGGCTGCTCCCATTTCCAGTCTGCAAAGAATAGCTATGGGGTAGGTTAAGTTAGAAACAAGTCGAGTTAGGATTAGAGAATAATCCTACACCGTAGACACTTCTATGGTCAGACGAATAAATCTATTTCTAGTTGCACTTGCCCTTGTGGGTGTTATTGCTGCGGGGCAGGTGCAGGCGCTGCTGGCTCAATCGGTATCAGATTCACTCGTTACCATTCAAGATCAGCAACTTATTCAAGTTCAGAGAATCGAAGTTACTGGTAGCACCATCTTTGGTGAAGCGGAATTTAAACCAATCATTGAACTGGTGGAAGGACGCACTGTGACTATCGAAGAACTTAGAAGAGTTGCTGATGCCATTTCCCAACTGTACATAGAACAAGGCTATATTACTTCCAGAGCAGTTATCGTTGAAGAATCTCTAGACAAAGGAGTTGCGGAAATTCGGGTTATTGAAGGAAGTTTGAAAGAGATTCAGGTTGAAGGTACACGACAGATTGAAGAAGATTATATCCGCAGCCGCTTGCGGCGTGGTACTGGCACACCTCTCAATGTCACTCAATTGGAAGACGAATTACTGTTACTACGGGCTAACCCACTATTTGAGAATGTTGAAGCTAGCCTGAGAGCAGGAACTGAATTAGGTCAGAGTATTTTAATTGTTCGAGTCACTGAGTCATTTGACCCTATTCGTAATCGTCTTCAATTTAATGAACATAGCTCATCAAATATTGCTAATGCAAGTCTATTTGAGCGATTACAGCTTAGAGAATTCAGAGTAGTAGAGCCTGCTATTGAGAGTGAAGTTTCATTCCAATACCCAACAGAATTTCAAAATAGTGAAATAGTAAAATATGTAAGAATCTTAAACCAAATTAAACAAGATACTGGTGTGAAACCTGCTTTTATTTTTGCTAAATTATCACCCAATTATTTGTCTGAAATAAGAATAGAAAAAACCAAGCACAAAAACGAAGTTATAGAACTTTTTTTGCTGACATATCAGGGGAAAATCATCCGCAAACGGGTACTAAATGCGACACTCGAAGTAGTAACAACAGAGGCAACAAAATTAAGAAGATCAATTACTAACCCCATCCTACGAAGGACTACCGGGTATTTGCAGCCAGCTCAACAACTCTATAATTGGTTGATGGCTCCTTTGGACGAAGAATTAAACACCCAAGGTATTCAGAATATTACCTTCATCATGGATGCTGACTTACGTTCTCTGCCAATTGCGGCACTGCATGATGGTAAAAAATTTTTGGTTGAGAAATATAGTCTTGGTTTAACACCAAGCATATCTTTAACAAATACAGATTATGTTGACATTAAAAACGCTCCTGTTTTAGCTATGGGTATTTCTGAATCTAGTGAACTAGCTAAGTCCCTAAATCTTAATCCTCTGCCTTCTGTTCCATTGGAAGTTAAAACTATTGTCGAGTTGCGAGGAGGACAATATTTTTTGAATGAAAAAGTTACCCTCCCCTCTCTCCAGTTAGAAAGCCAAGATGCATCAATTGTGCATTTAGCTACTCATAGTGATTTCCAACCTGGATCTTTAGAAGATTCCTATATATTACTATGGAATGAGCTATTGCGCTTCGATCAACTGCGCGAATTAAATTGGAGTAATCGAAGTTCACCAATAGAACTATTGGTGCTAAGTGCTGATCGCACTGCCGTGGGAGATGAGAAAGTGGAGTTGGGCTTGTCTGGATTAGCAGTACAAGCAGGTGTTAAGTCGGTACTAGCAAGTCTTTGGTATGTTAGCGATGAGGGAACAATGGCACTGATGATCGAGTTTTATCGGCAATTGCAAACAGCTCCGATTAAAGCAGAAGCCTTACGACAAGCACAGCTTGCTATGCTGCACGGGGATGTGCGCCTAGAAGGGGGAAATTTATGGGGAACTAGACAACCTGTTCCTTTACCTCCCAGATTAAATGATCAAGATAATAAATCTTTCACTCATCCTTATTACTGGGCAGCATTTACTATGATTGGTAGCCCTTGGTAATCTCAATGACTTGAATTATTAATTGTTTAAACATACTTCTGAGAATTCTGGATGAGTTACAATATAATCTTGAAGCCAATCACAGCCTTGCTCCAAGAGTTTATCTAATCCAAATTGTTCAAGACGCCATAGCTTTACCCTACCATTCTCTCCCACAGCAGCAATACGCTGTCCATCTGGACTAAAACTTACGCTCATAATCTTGCCGATATCTCCCTTTAATTTAGCAATGGGTTGCCCAAAGTGGTTCCAGAGTCTCACTGTACCATCTTCCCCTGCTGTCACAATTTCTAGCTCTGGGCTAAAACTGACACTGCTAACCCACCCTTGATGACCTTTAAATTCAGTTATCTGCTGTCCAGAATTGTAATTCCAAAGTCTTGCTGTGCCATCTGCTGATGCTGTTGCAATGTAGTTTCCTTCCATGCTAAAACTCAGGCTTAAGATTGCATTTTGATGACCTTCTAATTTTTGAATTTGCTGACCAGAGAGGTTCCAAACCTTGACGATGCTGTCCTCCCCTATTGTGATAATTTGCTTACTATCTGGACTAAAGCGTACAGCAAAGATCCGTCCTTGCTGACTATCTAAATTAGTTAACGCCTCTCCGGAAAAGTTCCAAAGTTGGGTTATACCATCTTCTCCTGCTGTGGCAATATACTTTCCATCTGGGCTAAAATGTACACTTGTGACCCATCCGGAGTGACCGTCTAACTTGGCTAACTCTTCTCCGGAAAAGTTCCAAAGTCGGGCTATGCCATCTTCTCCTGCTGTGGCAATATACTTTCCATCGGAACTAAAGCTCACATCCCAAATAGTACCTTGATGTGCTTTAAATCGATAAATTTCTTGTTCCGACAAATTCCAAATTTTTATAGTCCCATTTACTCCTGCCGTAACTATTTTATGCCCATCAGGACTAAAATTTATACTGGTAGTTCCATTCTGATTAGTCGTAAATTCTGAATCGAATCTGGCAATTTTTGGCTTGGAAACGTTCCACAGTCGAGCAATCCCATCGCTACCTGCGGTGATAATTTGCTGTCCATCGGGGCTAAAACTAACGCTAAGAACTGCCCCCAGATGACCCCTAAACGGTTCAGATATCTGCTGTCCAGATAGATCCCAAAGTCGAGTTGTACCATCTTCTCCTGCTGTGGCAATATACGTGCCATCTGAACTAAAGCTGACACTCAAAACCAACCCCTGATGACCTGTCAGTCGAACAAACTGCTTTTTAGATAAATCCCAGAGTCGGACGATGCCGTCTTCTTCAGCAGTAGTAAGATATTGTCCATCAGGACTAAAACTGACACTGAAAATTGCCTGACTATCACCTGTTGTCGATAGCTCACTAATTTTCTGCCCCGATAGATTCCAGAGTTGAACCGTGCCATCTTCCCCAGCCGTCGCAATCTGCTGCCCGTCAGGACTAAAACGTATGCTAGTCACACTATTTTGATGCTCCCCAAAAGGCTCACCTATTTGTTCTCCAGACAAGTTCCAAAGAATTCCTGTGCCGCTTTCTCCTGCTGTAGCGAGATACTGCCCATCTGGGCTAAAATTTACACTCAAGATGGCGCTTTGATTGGTATTCCATTCTTTAATTAATTGTCCAGAAATATCCCATAGTTTTACTGTGCCATCGGTAGAGACTGTGGCGATGTATTGTCCATTAGGACTAAAACGCACAGACCAAATCTTATCCTGATGCCCCGTTAACTCTTTAATTAACTGTCCTGATGAACTCCAAAGTTTAGCAATACCGTCCTCTCCAGCCGTCGCTATATATTTCCCATCAGGACTAAAACTCGCACTCATCACCCAACCCCGATGACCCTGCAACTGGTTTCGTTCCCGAATATTCTCCAAAATTGACTGTAACGCCCTTACTGGACCAACAGCCGGATAATCTTGAAGTGAACGACCATCTTGCACCAGCTTTTGTAATTCTCGCCCACTTCTCATGACAGCCAGTAACGCGGCAAGTTCTCCCGACTGAAACTGTTGCAAAGCGAGTGTTGAAACTTGCTCTAATTGGCGACCTACTTCCGCTTCATCCAGTTTTTTCTGGGCTAGGTTATACTCAGTTTCGGCTTGCTGACGTTTCGCTTGAGCCTGTTCAAAGGCTCTCTCTGCCTGTTGTTGTTCTCGCTGGGCGCGTTCTGCCTCTGCTTGGGCTTCTGTCTTTTCTTTTGTCGCGGTTTGTAGTCTTTGTCGTGCCTCTTTCTCCTTTTGAGTCACTCTTTGCAGTCCTTGCCGTACTTCTTGTTCTTTTTGAGTGACTTGTTGCAATCCTTGTTCCGCCTCCGTTGCTCTTTGAGTGGCAATTTTCAGTCTTTGTTGTGCCTCTTTTTCTTTTCGGTCTGCTTTTTTGAGTTGTGAAGATTTATTTTGTACGTCTTGAGTAACTTGAACAAGATTGGTTTGAGCCGCTTGTAGGTTTTGCTGTATTTCTTGGGTCTCGAGTTGAGCGGCTTTTCTTTCTTCATCTGCCTTAGTTAAAGCTATTTCCTTCTGGTTTATTTGAGTCAGGCTATCGTTTAATTTGACACTTGCTTGAGTTGCCCAGACACTGATACTGACTAATCCCAAAATAGAGAATGCCATAACTGTAGAACTGGTCTGAATTCGCTGTGTTGCTTTTCGTTTAGCATCCTCCAAGATACGATTCGCCTGTTCAACCCGCTTAAGCTGGGCTTCAGCAAGTAATCGCTGCTCTTTTTCCCGTTTCAATTCTGCTAAGTTTTCCGCTTTTTGCTGCTGACGAATAAACTCAACCAGATAGTCATGAACCAATTGATAGCGGTTAGCTGGAGATTCGGGAATCTCAAATACTAAGCCCGATGTCACCAAAATCTCTAACACTAAATCTAAATTATCGGCTAGAGTTAAATCCGCTGCTAGTTCCCCACGAGTTTTCAGGGGTCGAGTGCCATTCTCGTCAGTGAGCAAATATAAGACTAACTCAGCCGTACTTTTATTCTCATCACCACAATCGTGAATAATCTCCTCTAGATACCGTTCGACTAATCTCTCCTTAGAACCAACCTGATGATATTTCTCTAACGTGGTAATGCTATCGGTTTGTAACTGCGCCCCTACCACCTGCAACTCAATTGGACGCACCTCACCCACTTCTGCGGCTAACTCCTTAACTAACCGATTAATTAATGCTGTCTCTAGGTGGAATTGAGAATTTTCGGTCAAACTGTAGATAATGGCTCGTGCATCATCCGGTGAAAAATTGCCAAAATAGAAGAGAATATCTTTATCGAGAATATTATTGTTAATCGCCTCCAGCTTTGTCCGGCGACATCCATCCAAGATTAAATGTAGGTAATCCTCCCGTAGCGATAAGATCACCTTAACAAAGGGCACATTTAAGCAATCGCGCATAAATTCAAAAAATAATCGTCGCTGATCTGAGTCTTGCCAGGAAAAGAAAAATTCTTCTAGTTGGTCAAAAATTAGCACTGTGAGCAGATTTCTGGATTCATTATCCTGTAACTGTTCAAGAATAGCGGCTGAATCGCCTTCCCTAGTTAATGACTCCATCAATGGTGTTTCTATCTCTTGTTCCCCCAAACCTTTCGCCAAATTCTGACCCAACATCCTTACCCAATCGGTGTACACTCGAATATAGATCGGTAAAGGATCACGAGTGTTAATCACCTGCTGTTTAAGTGCTGGGACTAACCCAGCCTCTAACACCGAGCTTTTACCCACACCGGACTGACCATAAATAACAGTGAGCTTGTGCTGAGTGCTGCTAATTCGCTCAATTAAGCGCTTGACATCCTGTTGACGCCCAGATGCCGTAATTTCCGAGGGGATGGACTCGATTACCGGAGACTGCAAGCGACTCGCGCCAATGAACGCCCGAAATCCATACTGTCGCTCAATCAAACGCTGGTCTTGCTTAACGTGAAAGGCTTTGAGGTAATTGCCTTGTTCAAAATAAAGCGATCGCAGTTGTTCTAAAATCTGAATGTAACGCGGTGGGTTATCCTGGGCATGACTTCCGCTTCTGGCACGTTCCAAACTGCGAACAGCCAAATCCAATTGACCAAGCTGCTGCTGCGATCGCCCTAAGAGTAATAAGTATAAACCCTGATGCCGTCGTTGCTGGATAGGAACCTGATCCAGAAGTTGTAACGCTTGCTGCGCCAGCTTATGGGCATTTTGCCCCTTTGACCGCGCTAACGCCACCTCTGCCAAAAAGCCGTAATCTTGAGCTAATAGCACCAAAGTCCCATAGGTTTGATGTAGGGTGATGGACTTCTCGGCTAACCGTTGTAGTTCATCCCAGGATTCCAAGTGCTGCAACACTTGAGCCGATTGATTAATGAACTTAGCCATTAACTCTGGAGATTCAAACACCTCCATCCCCTGCTGGAAATACCGTAGCGCTTCTTGCCAATGATGCTGACGTTCCCGGCGTTCTAATTCAGCTTGGCGACAATAGCATAATCCGATATGGAATAACACGAGTCCGGCTCTCAATTTAGAATTCCTGGTACTGTCTCCTCCCTGTTGCCAAAACTGCAAACTCTGCTGATATCGGGTTAACGCCTGATCAATGCGATCGCTCTCGTAGTCAGCTCGCCCTAAAACAAACTGTAGACTGGCATTAAGACTGGGTTTGAGGTGTAAACCACTGCTGGCTGAATCCAGTTCCAGACGATAACCCGTACCCAGAATCGCCTCATTAGACAGAAACTCACTCCCACCCGCCTCTAGAACCGCCGTAAACACCCGCTCCATCTGTTTCCAGAGAAAATCACTCAATGTGTCAGATGCGATCGCAAACTCGGTTATTGTCGCCCAACTCTCAAAATCTGGGGCTAATCGAATCAGCTTTTGCAGTACCTCATCATTCACCCACCAGACGATGGGGAAATGAAAATTTTTGCGAAACTCTTCTCGCACTTGGTTCGCCGCCGTCAGGAGGTAATCAATATCTTCAACGGCGTCTAACCCCAATATCATCAGTGCAGCAGGCTGTTCATCCCCCAATTCCGCCTGAATCCTTTGGTAGAGCCGCTTAACCGATGCTTGAAGCTGGATAACGCGAATCTTCACGCTGACTAACCCTTGCAGTTGCTGCACCATCTGGGCTTGCCAACTGACAAAATTACAGCGTGCCAAAATTAGCGAAAATTCACCCAAAGACGACTCAATTGCCCAGGCTAAATCTGCCAAGGAGTTCTCGTAGTCAGCACTTTCATCAGGTTGGTATAGCTCATTCATAGCTGAAGTTGTTTAGCTTCTAGCAAAATGGGATTGATATCAAACCAAGACCCATCGCGATCGCGGTACTCAAATACAAACATACTGCGAATCAGTCTGTTATAGTTTTCGTCTCCACTCACCTGCTTACTTTGTGCCACTTGACGCAGTAAATCCCACTCTTGGTCATCAATTCGCAGGCTTAACTGATTACGACGTTCTCGAATTACATCGTCCAAACGCTCCCGCGACAGGGGAAGTTGTTTCTCTAGTTGTATCCAACGATTCAGCAACCTCAGCAAATTTCGGACATGACCGCCACTAACGTGACATAATCGATCCAAGGTTTCCGGATTATCAAATATCTCTGGTATTGCCTGTAAACGCTGCTGTGGATCAAAATCTGGAAACGCTCTAGCTAACACCATCTGACGCAGTAGTTTCATCCCTTCCGCACATTCGCTACCATCCCGTAACCGCACTGACACCATAGGCAACACTTTGGGATCGCCGCCAAAGCGTTCAGTGAGCCGTTCAGCATCATTGGAAAAAATCAGCGCCAGGGGTATCGTATAAACGACATGGCAACCCAATTTGCTCAACTGTTCTCCCCGATCCACAAACAGGTATTCAGGTTGAGGACGCCCGGAAGGTTTCTGAGTATTATCGACACGATCCAGATTATCCACAATCACGACTAGCCCATTTTTTCCCTGGCGATTCAGGGCTGCGATCGCGGGTGTCAATAGTTCCTGATTAAGACACTGGAGAACACTACTGGTACGCGGTTCTAGATAGTCCCTCAGTTTATCCCGGAGTTTCGGAGCCTCTTTAGTTTTTGCCGTCAGTTTGCCAATAACCAACGATAGTTCAGCCTCGGCTGATAGCTCTATCGGTGTTTGCAAAAAGTCACCAATATCTTGAAATAGTTTAGTAAAATAGCTAGGTTTGAGATTAATTTTTACCTCTTCCAGACTTTTACTCACTTGACGAGCAATCGCCAATAAAATATCGCTAATATCAACATCTCCCATTTCCAAGTCTTGAGAGGATTCAAAGTAAACCACATAAAACCCTTCCCGTTCTAACTCAGCCTTCAAGCGCAGCAACTCAGTAGACTTGCCGCTACCGATATGTCCAGTGAACAAATCGCAGGTTGCCTCGTCAGCCGAGAAAAATGTAATTTTATCGAGTAACTCTTCGATAAGTTTGCCCCCACGCACTGTTGAAAAATCAGTGTAGTATTTTTGATCCTGTATGTTCGTGATATCTAGAGTTTTGCTCGGATTCGTTGCCTTATAAAAGTTTCGGACATCCAGCATTTGACTATTTCCTTGGCTATAGTATTGTTTTTAGTCTACCTTAAGACAAATGTTGTTCACATCGCTGAAAAATATAGCGCAGCAACCCTAAAATCTCGTCGAGATGAGCAATTCCATAGAGTAATGTTTCATACACCTCACCTTCAGTTGTTAATTTATAAAACCGCCAACCATCTCCATTGGTAACGATTCCAAACACATCAATCTCCTGCTCGCGTTGGCGATTTTGCCAGGAACACGCTTGCATTTCTACTAAACACTGAGCTAATCTTTGCTCAAAGTCATCTTTTTTGGCTTCAACAATACAGAGATAAGGAGATTCAATATACGCCTTACGTTCAGTAATCAAGTAATCAACATTTCCTGTGGTTATATCAGAGTCTAGATCCGCCCCTTTCCATATTTTCAACTTCTTATAGGGTTGAATAGCTTCTTCACAAATTGCATCAATCACTATTTTTTTAGATTCTTCATACTTTTGTAAATCAAAACATTGTAATCTAGCCCAGCGTTCTTGGAAAAAGGGACTGGGTGCAACAGGTTGGCTGTCAACCTGCCAGAGTAATAATTCAGTTAGGCTTAATTGCTTGAAGGCTGCTGTGGTATTAAAGCTAGCAAAGTTTTTTTTCTTTCGCTTTTTGGCATTTGACGACATTTCGCGCCTTCCTGGTTAAAAAATACGCCGAAAAGGACTTATAGCAACGTTTCCGGATCTACACCTAATGCCCTGAGTTGTTCCCGCAAGCGCAAATTCTCCTGCTCGGCGCGTTCAGCTCGTTCCTCCCCTGTCAAGAGCAAATTACCCTCGTTATCCCACCAGCGCAGCCAGGGAAGTTCCACGTTTTTGTAGCAACCTTGCCAAATACCGAGTTCTACCTGTAGAGGCGGAATTGGGTAGTGTCCCCGTTCATTGGGAGGTAGTAAACTATATCGCCCGTTCAGCATATGATAAATTTCTAGGCTACCTCTCGCCACTTCGTAGATGCCGTAAAAGGGTACACGAATAGCTTGTTCATAAACCCAAAACTTACCCGCGAAAGGAGTGCGATCGCGTTCCTCCTGACCACTCCCAGAGACAAATTCCAACACAATTAGGGGAGAAACAATTTCCTGCCAAAGAACATAAGAACGCCGCATCTGACCGTCAAGAGTTGGCGGTACATTGGGAACATAAAACCAATCAGGGGCTTCGGCTCCCCGTTCTGGCGGCTCAGTCAAGCGCCAGTAAATACCACAGTCTTGACCAATACAGTATTGCCCATCTGGGTGAAGGTGTTGCAAAATGGGGGCGATCGCATCGGTCAACAGGATACTTTGAGGATGTTCTTGAAAGTTCTTCACAAAAGTACCATCTGACTCAGGAAGCTGAGTATGATTGGGTAACGTTACAGGTAGTTCAAATAAAGTTCCCATCGTTTTTATCCTACCTAGTCTGTTTTCTAGCAGTTCCCATGTCGCAAATAAAAGCTTGCACCCAAGGCAATGTAACTTACCCGATCAGGAAACGCTATACCCATGGTAATATTAAACACCTCAACCCGATCGCTTACCCGAATCAGGACAAGTAACCAAACTCTCGTGATATGGCGACTTTGAATAAACTTGTCCCCTACTCGTTCACCTCTGAAACCGAGAAATCAGCAAAATCGACATACACATCTTTTGGAGTTGCCCAAGAAGGATCACCGCCACCAAAAAAGGTGGAGAAGAATATACCATCAATTTTAAGGTCTTCAACGGTACGGAATGTCAATCCTTGCTCATCTAGAACCATGTTTCCATCCAACCAAACTTTAACCCGACCATTGGCTTGACCCGGTTCATTGAGGACAACTTCTTGCTGAATATGATGCCAAGTTCCAGGGATAAATTGCCAATTTCCCCGACCAATTGATGAGCCGTATTCTTCACTTGTGGGTAGATAGGCATACAGTTCCCCATCTCCATTGCGTCTCCACATAAAGCGCGTCGAAAACCCATCGGTTCCATCAGGCGTTTTTCCGCCACTAGCACCGTCACCCCCATAAAGTCCTGGCAATTTCCCCCCTTTAACAAAGTCAAAGTCGTCGGAAAAACGAACATAATAACTCAAGCGCAGGGATTCTTTAGCAGGTAAACCTAAATCCGCATAAAACTGTGTACCCCCTAACGGAGCATCATTTTTTCGAGAAACTGTAGGGCTCGCTGAACCCGCCGGATACTTCACCCGCAGAACTTGGTCATATCTGCCGTCGGCGTCTTTAATCACTTCACTATTTTCTAAACCCCATTGTTTCTCACTTTTAAGCTGCCAAGATTGCTGCCAATCCGTTGCGGCAAAGCTATCTGACCAAAGCGGGGTGACATCAGCGTTAGAGGCTACGTCTTGACTGGTTTCTGTGGAATTGCTTAAGGCAGAAGAGGAGTCTATTTCATTTGAAGAAGTCTGAGCGCAACTATTCAGCATGATGACTAAAAAAGCTGCACTTAGTAATTGACCTGAAGCGGTTAGATGCTTAAATTTGATTGACATGGGTTTGGCTTAAACGTGCGGGATAGCGTAGAGTTTTGAGCATTTTCATCTTGATGCACCCTCAACCATCCAATTTAATCCTTGCTCTTGGCTTTTGTCAGCCCTTGGCTGAAGAAAGGCAGCAGGCAGATGGCAGAGGCAGATGGCAAGGTGATAAGGAATAAGGAAATCATCACTGTTTAGATGGACATCAATACTCCTCGGATAAGCTCTAATTTAATTGCTTCTCCCCCAGCTCCCAGACGCGCCATGGCGCGTCTCTACAACCCCAGCTTCCCCAGATCCCCCAGCTTTCCTACTGGGGTTCGAGGCGCAATACTGCCATAAATGCTTCCTGAGGCACATCAACTGTACCTAAAGACTTCATCCGCTTTTTCCCTTTTGCCTGCTTCTGTAACAATTTTTTCTTGCGGCTAATATCTCCTCCGTAACATTTAGCGAGTACGTCTTTCCGTAGTGCAGGGATATGTTCACTGGCAATCACCCGACTACCAATTGAGGCTTGCAGGGGAATTTTGAATTGGTGACGGGGAATTAATTCCCGGAGTTTTTCCACTAACGCCCGACCAACAGAGTAAGCTTTATCACGGTGAACAATCATTGCCAGGGAATCGACTGGATCACCATTAATTAACACATCGAGGCGAACCAGCGTGTTTTCCCGATACCCAATAAGCTGATATTCCATACTGGCATAACCCCGCGATCGCGATTTGAGTTGATCGAAAAAGTCAGTCACGACTTCCGCCAGAGGTAATTCATACACCAAGGTGGTTCGCCCTTGGGTTAAATACCGCATATCTTTAAACTCACCCCGCCGCGTTTGGCACAGTTCCATCAGCGTCCCCACATAGGTTTCTGGGGTAATCATCTCGATGCGAACATAAGGTTCTTCAATTTTCTCCCGCTGCTGGGGTGGAGGGAGTAAGCTGGGGTTGTCAATTTCCAAAACCTCCCCATCCATATTCGTGACTCGATAGACCACAGACGGGGCGGTAATGATTAAATCTAAATCATATTCCCGTTCTAATCGCTCCTGGACAATTTCCATGTGCAATAAGCCCAAGAAACCACACCGGAAACCAAACCCCATGGCGCTGGAGGTTTCCGGTTCATAGTTGAGAGCCGAATCATTAAGCTTGAGACGATTCAGGGCTTCGCGTAAATCTTCGTACTGATCCGCGTCGGTGGGGAATAAGCCACAGAACACCATGGGTTTGGCTTCCTTGTAACCCGGTAAGGGCGTCTGTGCCGGTTCAGCTGCTAGAGTTATCGTATCGCCAACACGGGCATCTTCTACAGTTTTAATCGCCGCCGCTATGTATCCCACTTCTCCGGCGTGTAGTTGCTCAACCTGGATTTGTGTGGGTGATAGCACGCCCAGTTCATCAATTTCATATTCCTTTTTGGATGCCATTAGGCGAACTTTATCCCCGGTTTTCACCGTACCATCCATCACCCGGAAATAGACGATGACGCCTCGGTAGGGGTCATAATAGCTATCAAAAATCAAGGCTCGCAGGGGCTGATTGATGGTGTCTTGGGGAGGAGGAACCAGATGCACAATGGATTCTAAAATTTCATTGACACCAACACCCTCCTTTGCCGATGCGAGGATGGCTCCGCTACAATCGAGACCAATGACCTCTTCGATTTCTGAGATCACTCGTTCGGGTTCTGCTCCTGGGAGGTCGATCTTATTCAGAACCGGAATAATTTCTAGGTCATGCTCCAAGGCTAAATAAACATTTGCCAGAGTTTGAGCCTCAACCCCCTGAGAGGCGTCTACCACGAGCAATGCGCCCTCGCAAGCGACCAGCGATCGCGAAACCTCATAGGAGAAATCCACATGACCCGGGGTGTCAATCAAATTGAGAACGTATTGCTCACCATCTCGCCCCTGATAGTTCATGCGAGCGGCTTGCAGTTTAATGGTAATCCCGCGTTCCCGTTCCAATTCCATGTTGTCCAGGAACTGTTCCTTCATGTTGCGATCGCTCACCGTCCCGGTTGTCTGTAAGAGGCGATCGGCTAAAGTGGATTTACCATGATCAATATGAGCAATGATGGAAAAATTGCGAATGCGAGAGACAGGAACATCAGTCATAGAATTATCGGGTGACAAAAAAAATTGGCAACACGGAATGGATGGCTCTTAATGTATTTTAATGTTTCTTCCAAAAATGGGGACAATACTCCTGATACTCTAACTCCAGAGAACCTTTTGGGGCTAAGTACGTCACGAATCTCAGGTGGCAAGAGAGCAAGTTGTCGTAAAATGTAGTGTAGGGGAAGACTAAAACACTGATGACAATGAATAATCATGCCGTCCATCGAGAGCATTCAACAGACAAGGAAGAAATATCTATCCTGATGGATGCTCAACTGTTAGACCAAATCAAACACTTAACCAATGATCCGTCTAAGGTGATAGAAACAGCCATTCGTCAATGGCTAAGAGGAGAGCGCGATCGCGATGATGAGCTAACCCGCACCTTGAGACGAAATCCACCAGTACCGCCACGAGGCGAATGGAACGATTAAGAGCCAAGAGGTTCGTCGCTTTAATCGTTCGCCTGAGGCTCCAGGGCGTTAAGGGGTTGCATTTATGTCTGTCTTGGTGCGAGCGCTAATCCTTTCGCTGCTTGTAGTTTCCAGGTTTCTTGTAGATGATTGCTCCTGCTGATTTCCACCATCCTCGATTCGGGTATACCACTATGCAATCTACTACTGCACAAGGCAAGTCAAGCTTTTTGCAGGAGTTAGAGGTTGAGCTGATGTGTAGCCAAGATGCATCAGGTCAGTATCACTCCTTTTATTGGCGACAAGCCGAGCAGTATGAATTAACTCAAGAACAGGTTATTGGGGTTCCCCTCAACGAAACCTTTCATCCCATTGCTCTAGATGCTTATCGGGATCGAATCCAGCGGATTCTAGACAACCGCACCCCAGAACGCTGTATCCACGACTTCTGTTATGGCGATCACGTTTTTCCCTTTGAACTGGTGATCAGCCCAATTTTACAAGCAGACGGTCAGGCGACTCAGGTTTGGGTGATAGGTCATCTATTACCTGAGGGTTCGGTGCAAAAAGTGATCGATTCGCTGGTACCGTTAAGTGTCGATCCCAATCAAAAACTACTCACCCAAATTGCCCGCCGGATTCGCCGGACGTTAGACTTAGATACAATCTGGCAACAAACGGTAGACAGTTTAGGGAAAGCTTTACAAGTCAGTCGCTGTATTATCTGTTCCTACAAACCCGACTACATTGATGTCAAGGTGGAAGCGGAGTATCGCCAAGACTCATTAGAGGAAATGTTGGGGATGACGCTGGAACTGGAGTCGGAACTGATAATGAAACAAGCGATGTGGAGTTCCGAACCCGTTGTAGTTGACCAAATCGCCCCGAGTCGGTTTCAAGAAAAATCCCTGCTGGTGGTTTCCACGTCCTATAAAGATGAACCCAATGGCTTAATTAGTTTACAACAGTGCGATCGCCACCGTCCGTGGAGTGATGCGGAAATTGAGCTAGTGCGGGAGTTGGCCGAACAAGTGGGAACCGCGATCGCTCATGGTACGCTCTATAAAGAACTGGAACTAGCCAGAGAACAAGCCGAAGAAGTGTCCCGCCTCAAGAGTGAATTTCTGGCTAGCACCTCTCACGAATTGCGGACGCCCCTAAATGGGATGATTGGCTTTCTCAAGCTGATTCTGGAAGGGATGGCGGATGATCCAGAAGAACAGCGAGAGTTTATCCAGGAAGCCCATAATAGTGCCTTACATCTGCTCAACATCATCAACGATATCTTAGATATCGCCAAGATTGAAGCCGGAAAAATGGAGCTGGAGTTTAGTCCAGTTGAGTTAGAGTATCTGTTCAATAAGGTCTATGATTTTACCGCGCAGCAAGCCCATCACAAGAATTTGAGCTTCACCCTGGAAATTCCCGCCGTCTACGATGGCATTGTTATGTATGGGAACTATCAACGGTTGCTACAGGTGATGCTAAACCTGGTAGGGAATGCCATTAAATTTACCGATGAAGGGGGAATTACCATCAGCGCCGAAGTCATTCGCAAGAAAGTCCATTTTCAAGGACAGGAATTTCCTGGACATGTGAAAGTGCGGGTAGCGGATACGGGAATTGGGGTGTCCTTGGATAAGCAAGACAAACTCTTCCAATCCTTTAGCCAGGTGCATGGTGGACTCAATCGTCCTTACGGGGGAACCGGGTTAGGGTTAGCTATTTCCCAAAAGCTAGTGGAAACCATGGGCGGTGTTGTACATTTCTTCAGCATGGGAGAAAACTTAGGTTCAACTGTGACATTTACTGTACCCCTTTATCAAGAACCCGTGATGGTGTCGCGCACAGATTGAGCAAAAGGCGAGGTATCCTAGTGCAGCGTCGCAGAAATAGCCTTAAGTCAGTATCATTCCGTTAGGTTGGTAGCTGGAAAACGTTTGAGTTATAGCGCTACGCGCTAGGCTTTCTTGCAATAGGCAACACCTCGGCTTCGCTCGGTGTGTCATGGGCAATAGTGAAGAAAAACGCTTACCTGACAAGCGATTGAGCGATTTTAATTTTTCTTCATTTGTCCTAACCTTAATGCGTAGTGCTATAAAGACTTACTGGCAAAGGCATTTCCTGTTCCCTGTTCCCTATTCCTTCTATTTTATTCAAAAAGTTAGGGGAATCCCCTAAGTCTGACATCTTCCCCTAACTGTTTAGTTGAGATAATCACCACCGTCCAGCCTCTAGAGGATACAGTTGGCATAAGGAAAGTTCTGCCAACTATTCTGAACTCAACGTAAGCGATTAGAGTTGAGTCAGGAACATTATCTATGAATACTCAGGTTGGCATAGTATTAAACCTAATTCTTTGGGGAACTGTTTTGAGTCAGCCTGTCATTGGCATTCAACCTCATCAACGTTTCCTGATGTTACAATTTCACCCTCAAGCTGGACAGGATTTATTATTAATCAAAAAAAACGTCATCCAAGTAGACGAACCGCCGATCAATCCAGGTTCTCCCGATGAACGGCTACCAGCAGGAACCCACAAGGGCAATAGTTTGGCTGTTTTGCCAACACGGAAGGATGGGGTAAGAGTCGAAGACGAACCGACTCCACCAAAAGAGCAGATACCAGGGGGTAGTCGGTTGATTACACAGACAGATCCCCGACTTTTCCAAGAAGTCGGGGATCTTGCTTAAGGCTGTACTTCATCAACCTGAAATCTGCTGTAAATCAATCTTAAGGAAGAGGCAAAGGCAGCGACAATTTTTTAATAAAAATCATCCGATCCTTCTAGGACAAATCTATGTAATTTGATAGAAAACCTGAACCCGATCCCTTTGTTAACCTGATTACAGTGATGTTGCAGAGGTTCATAGCAATAGAGACCTCTGACACCTGAATACCAATAAAATACAGGAGGATATTATATGTCTATGACAGGATTACCAGCATTTGACACCACCGTTCAAAAAACCAATACTTGGGTCAATGATGTAGCCGCAGAACTAGGCTGGGAGGACAAACATAGAGCCTTCCAGGGATTGCGTGTAACATTGCACGCTTTGCGCGATCGCTTGATGGTAGACGAAGCCGCTCAATTGGCTGTTCAGTTGCCCATCCTACTGACTGGGTTTTACTACGAAGACTGGAAACCAGCAACGAACCCCAGTAAGGAACGCACTAAAGACCAATTCTTGAGCCACATCAGCGAATACTTCCAAACCATCGAACCGAACGTTGATGCTGAGGCGATCGCACGCGCTGTTTTCAAGATTATGTCTAACCGCGTTTCCACGGGTGAAATCGAAGACATCATCGGCATTCTACCCGCCGAGATTAAAGAACTTTGGCCCCAAGCAGTCCGTGCGTAATTGTAAATAGCAGCAATAGCTGAATTGAGGACTGATAATTTATGCAACTTCCCTTAGAAATTTCCTATCGGGATGTACCAAAAACCGACGCCCTGGATACATTAGTCCGGGAAAAAGTCGATAAGTTAGAGCAGGTTTGCGACCACATTAATAGTTGCCGCATTGCGATTGAACAGGCACACAAGCAACCAAATAGCGGTTCCCCCTATCGGGTGCGAATCGATATGACCGTACCACCAGGTCACGAACTTGCCGTGGTCGAAAATCCGGGAGAAGGAACGCAGTACCAGCCGGTAGAAACCGTGATCCGTAACGCCTTTGAGTCGGCACGCCGCCAGCTTATCGAACTTAGCGAACGGCAACGGAATGAGGTTAAGTCTCATCCTACTCAGGAAATGACAGCAATCGTTACCAAGTTATTTCCCGAAGAAGGGTACGGCTTTCTCAAAACCGTGGAAGGTCAGGAAGTCTATTTCCACCGCAATAGTGTTCTCCATGATGACTTTGACCGCTTAAGTATCGGTACAGGTGTGCGGTTCTTTGCCGAGGAAGGTGAACAAGGACTGCAAGCCAGTACCGTGCAGATTGTGAACAAGCCGGGTGAGCAGATTTCCAAAGTTGATGAATTGGAGATTGAACAACCCCTCGGCTGGAACAAATAGATTAGCACTGGTGTAGGGTGCGTTAGGCGCATAGTTTTTTATTCACTTTTATTTCCCACAGAACACTCATGCGCCGTAACGCACCACCTTGGTTGGTGCGTTACTAAAATTGTGGAATAGATTTGACGTTTAAACTGGGCGCAAGTCCTTGCGCCCCTACAATGCTAATCCACCAATTAAGGTGTGCCACGCCACTACCAAAATTACAATTAATGAGGCTTTTTACTCGCGATATCTTGACATTCATAATTTATAAATAAGGCAGAAGATAGAAGAGAAAGAGTAAATTGGCAAATGTAAACCCGCGCAGGCGGGTTTTGTTTGTATAGCTGCGGTTACCCTACGGGAAGCCGCTCCGCGTCTACAACCGCCCCATCTTAAAGGATTCTTACAAGCCCACTGACAAAACTTGCACCGTTTCTCCGGCTGGAATTAAGGTTTGACCAACGGGTACAACCGCCAGACCCGTAGTTTGGGCTAAGTTAATTAAATTACCCGAACTGTGACTACCACCCGCCAGATTGAATTCGTATTTCCCCTCAACTAATTGAAGCTGACCCCACAAATAGGATTCTCGACGCCCATCAGATTTGAGTTCGCTACAGGAGATGGCGTTGATAAACCTAGGTTTCCATTGTTGCATTGGTAAACCAGAAAGCTTTTTCATCACAGGTTGCACAAATCGCCAACAACTGACTAAAGCCGAGACTGGATTTCCGGGTAGACCAAAATATAAGACTGGATGCGATGAGCCTTTTTTATTCCCCTGACTCGGAGGCGGAAACGTCGCCACGGTTAACGGTTTACCGGGTTTGACTGCAACCGAACGGATATGAATTTCAGCATTCAGTTGGGCTAAAATTTCATCTACATAGTCATAATCCCCCACAGAGACGCCACCGGTCGAGAGAACAATATCGGCGGCTAGAATCGCTTGGGCAATGGCTTGCTTCAGGGCGTCCGGTTTATCGGGGATAATCCCCTGTACCTTGGGAATTCCGCCACAGAGAGTCACCCAAGCGGCTAAGGCGTATTGGTTAGAATCGACAATTTGACCCGGTTGCAAGGGTTGGTACGGCGTAACCAGTTCATTCCCCGTGGAGAGAATCGCGACTTTGGGACGGCGATAGACAGTGAGTTCCGTACATTGGGCGGCGGCGAGGATGGCAATTTCTGGCGCACCCAGTTGAATTCCTGCGTCTAAGAGGGGTTCTCCAGCACGGTAAAATGATGCCTGATGACGCACAAAACCTTGCGGTTTCGGGGCTTGTAAGATTAAAACCTGGTTATCCTGGCGCTGTGTATGTTCCTGCATCACCACCGTATCAGCGCCCTGGGGCATACATGCACCGGTGAAGATACGCGCCGCTTGTCCGGGTGCAATGGTTTTTTGCGGTTGATAGCCAGCAGGAATCTCTTCGACAAGTTCTAAACGCATTGGTTGCTGTTCATTAGCCGACTGCACATCAGCATAGCGCACCGCATAACCATCCATCGCCGAATTATCCCAGTGGGGAAAATCTAATTGGCTGGTTACAGGAGTAGCCAAAATGCGACCTGTGGCGGCGGATAGGTCGATAATTTCGCTGTCTAACTGGGAGTCTAAGGGGTGGACGAGATCTAAGATAATGGATTCGGTTTGGTTAACGGGTAGCATGGGGCAAAAATTAGGAATAATGCGTTATTCGGCTTCTCCTATCAGTGTAAAGGTTGCCCAGTTTCTGGGATGAGGATGTTTTGCTATTGTCGTCAGCATGGCTTGTCGCAGCGCTTGGGCTTTGTCAGGATTGGTTTTGTAGATTTTGATAAAATTCCTGCATCAGGGAGGCTGTGGGGCATCTGGCACTATCCACAGGGATACAATCACACTGGGTACACCTGCCGAAATAAGGGAGCGTGATAAACCGATGACGCTATCCCCGGTAATTCGACCTTGACCCGTATTGCAGGCACTGAGGACAACCAATTCGGCGTTGAGGTTCATGGTGAGGATTTCATCTGCCGTAAGTAAACCGTTATCGTTAGTAGAGGGAGCTAATGCGATCGCACTCCCTAATCCCCAGATTTCATCGAGTATGCCGTGGGTGGCTAGGTGAATAATCCGGGCGTTTGCCATGTTCTCAACCACGGTAATTTTTCAAATGACGGTTCAAGATGATCGTCGAGAAAACGAACTGATCACTCTCTTTCAACTCCAGAAACCTGCCAAAGCAACTCGCAACGGTACAGATGCTGTTCTTTATTTCAATGGACGCTATATCCCCTTTGAATTAAAATCAACGACAAGTTCTTCTGTGACAACTGTTCGTGATTTTGGGTTAACTCATATTCAAAAGTGGCAAGATAAACACTGGTTATTTGGTTTCTACAATAAGGATGGCGCAAAATTAAACTATTGGCTTTACGGTTCTCCCCAAGCCATGGGAAAATGGATTCATGAAAAAGAATCTTACATCTTACCTGACTACAAACTCGCTCAGCTTGCCCCTGAATTACTAACCTTTAATGTGCTTTACAAAATTCTGGGGCAAAAACAGATTTATACCCTTGAAGATGCTCGTCGTCTGCAAAAGAAATAGTATACCATCCAGCAATATCGTAACCAGATGGACTTAACTCAAGGCTATTCGCCTGAACGAATGCTTGCTATCTTAAAGGATAGATGTCGCTATTTAATCGAGAGAGGTTCGACCTTAAATAATCCTCACATTCCGGCGTCTTATTTTCAAGGTTGGGAACGGATTACCGAAAATCATGCTCAGCGTCTGCGGGAATTGGTAGCGGAAGTTCTTGACGATAAAGCTTGAGCAATAGATACAGCCACTCTATACGCCATTGGTGGGGGAACAGCATTGCCAATTTGACCTAGGGCTTTATAAACAGCACCATCAAATGACCAGGATTGAGGAAAGCCTTGCAAAATTGCACAGTCAGGTACAGATAAGCGAAAGTGACCATTATCTGGTACAAATAAATGCGCCTGTTCTCGATTGAGAGCAACTCCATTGGGCCAAATTTGTAGTTTTTCCCAAATCTTTTGCGCGGAAACACTACTCAACACTGATGTGGTATGACGGGGACCGGTGAGAGAACTGCGAATGGTAGGAGATAACGCATCAAATCCTATATCAGGTAGTCCTAATGCTTCACGCACGCCCATACAAGGTTGTAACGTTTCAGACGGGTCGAGGAGCGAAAATAGATCTAGCTGAACATGAGGTTTAACTTTATCCGTAGGCAAATGATGCCAACTGTGGGTGGGGAGAGGGGACTGGTAATTTGACGCCATTTTTTCCTGACGAAACCCCACAAAAAATACACGCTTTCTCATTTGAGGAATTCCGAAGGATGGCGCTGCGAGGATAACTCGAATTAGCGTATAGTTCTGACGCAGGGGATGTTCAACAACCTCTTTAAGATATGAGCTGAATTTTTTGCCCACCAATGCTGTAACATTTTCCGCCACGAAAGCAATTGGCTCAATTTCTAACACAGCCCGGATGAATTCTGGAAACATATCCCGGCTGTCTTCTTTTCCTTGCTGACGACCAGCGACAGAAAACGGTTGACAGGGTGGACCGCCATGGATTATGTCAACTAAGCCCCGATAGTCTCGCCAGTCTACCTGGGTAACATCTCCTTGTTCCCCCCCAAACACAGTCCACTCTGGTCGAATGTTCCTCAAGGTAACACCAGATTCAGGTAAGATATCGTAGGATGCGACATGGGTAAATCCAGCTCGATCAAAGCCTAGGTCTAAACCGCCACCACCACTGAACAAAGAGAGCGATCGCCAGCCGTTACTGGCTAATTGTGGCATCAGGTCGTCTGGATTGAGCCGAGGTACATTAATCGGATGAATCGGTGTTCGTCCCTCACCCCGGACAGCTTTGGCTTTGGCTCGACTCGACGCCTGAGAACGTTTCCTGTAAACCTCTCGTTCTTCGTCAGTGATGTCCCAGCCTTGACGCCAAGATGATGCTGCCATAAATGGGTCTCCAGATCAAAGGTTTCAGCTCCCAGAAGTTTATATCAAGTCCTGTTAATTGCCCATAATGTAAGGGGGCAGTAACGGATATATCTAGTGTCTTTTGTTATAAAACTTAATGATTGGCAAAATTTGCCCTAGTTAGGGCTTGCTGCAAAAACTGGAAACCCCTCTCAGAACTATACTGGGAGGGGCTTTGTTTCTTTATTTTCGCCTCAACGTTGGGCGAAAGAACACCTTGAAGCAGGTAAGAAGTACCCGATGTGAAGTTACCCAACTTGCTTCGTTCTTATTTGGGGATTTCCAACCAGTTTTTGAGTTAAGTGTCCTGTTTGTGACGTTTAAAAGTCGCCGTACTGATACCTGCTAGAGCAAGTAAGCCCAGAACGGTAGCGGGTTCAGGAACGGGAGTAGGCTCTGAAACAGTCACAGTTCCAATTGTTGCAGTAGGATTTCCTACGGAGACTGACTCAACGCCATCCATAAACGAAATAACCAGTAAAGCCTGCAAATCGAGAAGCTCATTGCCAGAACCGGAAATAAAGGAGCCTTGGTCGAGATTGTCTGGATCAACGAAATCCATTCCTATGGGCTGATTGAGAGTATCATTCACGTAGAAACTCGGCTCAAAATCCGTTGTCGCACCCTCCTCCTCAGAAGAAATGGAAAATGCGGATACGGCATCATTTCCACTCCAGTTCCATTCCCAAGCCTTCAACTCATCAGCCGACACAATACCATCAGCCGCATCGTCTTCATCGGCGAAGATAGTACCCGAAATGGAGCCGCCGCCATCCTCTTCCCACCAGCCGGTATATTCAATATCCCAGCTAAAGAGTGCAGCATTAGCAGGTGCAGCAAGTGCAGCCCAACCTAACGCCACTGTTGCAGCAAGAGCTAAGCGTTTCATAAAATCACCTAATTGTAAATACTGTTGAACAACTTTTGTCTGCGATCGCCCTAAGCTAAGCAGGAGTTGACAAAACCCCCAACCTTACACCAACTTAGGACGAATGGCACGCTCCAGCCATTAGGGGGAGCGCCACAACCCTTTACCGTAGGGTGGACACTGCTCACCAGAATACGAGGAGCGTGCCAACTTAGGAACCAACGATACCGCCATCTTTGCGAGTAATCACAACCGTTGCATCACGGGGGATTTTGCCGCTACCTTGGGATGCCGGGAAGTTGGTCAAATCTGGATTACCATCACCCGGATGCTGAAGGTTGGCAAATAGCGTCCGGCGATCGGGGGTTCTGGTCAAACCCGTTACTTCGCACTCCGTTACCCCAGTGAAGAGGCGACAAATCTCACCCGTGTTTGTGTCAGCAACCAGCAGTTGGTCATTCGGTTTCACGCCATTGATTTCAGGCTGAGTACCATCAGTCTCAATAAACAGCCTGCCATCGGGATCAGACCAGAGACCATCCGGACTACCAAAGGCGCTTTTCTCGGTATCGTGGGTATCGACAGCGAGAACAAAGATGTCCCAGGTGAACGTAGTGCCGACGTGGTTGTCGCTATCTCGCCACTTGATGATGTGACCAAAGGGATTAGGTGCCAGGGGGTTAGCAGCATCAGGAACTTGACGGCGGGTATTATTCGTGAGGTTGCAATAGATATCACCATTGGCAGCAGCAGCAATCCACTCCGGACGATCCATCGGCGTGGCACCCAGGGTGTCAGCAGCGAGACGGGCAAAGGTTAACACCTCAGCTTGGTCGGCAAACTGAGCCGCCAGAGCTGGATTATTAATGGTGAGTTCCAGCCACTCACCCGTGCCATTATCATTAAACTTGGCGACATAGAGCTTTCCTCGGTCTAAGGGGCTGATACGCCGTGCCCGCATTGATCGCCAGTTGCTTTCTGAAACAAACTTGTAGATATAGTCAAAGCGTTCGTCATCGCCCATGTATACCACAGCACGACCGCCTCGTCCGACGACAAGCTCGGCATTTTCGTGCTTAAACCGACCCAATGCCGTCCGTTTTACGGGCGTCTGAGAAGCGTCCATGGGATCAATCTCGACCACCCAGCCAAAGCGATGCTCTTCGTTTTTGTAACTAGGGTTTGAGAGATCGAAGCGCGGGTCAAAGTTGTACCAGCCATAGCCAAAGCCTTGGGTACTGAAGCCATAGCGCTTTTGGGCTTCCGTGGGTGTCCAGCTACCTGTAGCGCCGAAGTAACCGTTGAAATTCTCCTCACAAGTCAGGTAAGTCCCCCAAGGAGTGTGACCATTGGCGCAGTTGTTCACTGTACCTTTTGGAGAATTGCCTGCTGGTGTTTGCAACAGTGGATGATTGGCAACGGATCCACTAAACGTTACGGGTGTATTGACATGGATGCGGCGAGCATTCGGGCTGCCAACCCGTTGCCACTTGCCATTGATCTTTTGAATCTCAACGACGGATACGCCGTGAGCATGTTGAGAGAGGCGCACATCTTCCAGACTCTCCGGTGTCCGCTTGCCAAGGACATGTGGATTAGTACCAAACTCGTGGTTAATCGCCAACATGCCCCGGTCATTACTATCTCCAATCGGGAACAGCCACATACCATCGTGACCAATTCCAACTTGTTGCGCTTGCTCGGCAGCCGTCGGGCGGGTAGTCGGGTCACCATTATATTCTGGACCACCGGGCTGAATCGAGGTTCCCCAGGGAATCAGCACGTCATACTGGTAATCCTCTGAAACGGTGGGTACGGGTCCTGTACCGTTAACAGCAGGAACAGGTGTAAAGTTGATCAAACGGCTGCCTGGAGCTTTGGCGATCGCATTACCAACTCCTTGAGTTGCAGCGGTTCTAGACCCTTGAGTCATCGCCGCCGCCGCACCTCGATCTAACCAGCGATCGCCAGCCAGCGCTGCTAAGAAGCCAGTGGCTGACAGCGCTGCACTACGAGCGAGTACGTTTCGCCGAGACATTCTGGCTTGGAGTACGTCCTGAAACGGACGATTGCTTGACTTATTGCTGCTTCTGTTGTCGTGAATCAATTGCACTCTCCTCTTAATCTGTATTGACGCTGTTGTCGGTAACGCTTGTGAACTGAAAACTGCTCTAGGCTTGAACTCAGCCACGTCAAGTCAGCCCAGTTTCAAACCGGAAGGGTTTCCCTTGCAAGACGCTACACTTCTCAATCGGGAAACGTTAAGATGTTCTGGTGTCAGTGAACGGTCACACCTAACTTGCCAAACATCACAATCACTAATTCAATTCATCTAAATAGTCCTGTGCCTCTGCCCCAGTCAGACGACCTTCATCTAAGGCTTGATCAATTTGGGAACTCGGACGTTGAGTTCCGATAGTCGCCCGAACAGGAGTTTTTGCCACTGTTTCTGTCGGCTGCCCTTGATGATGCTGGAGTAGCATGTATGAGGCATGATAGTGCTTAGTCCAGACACTCACGCGGGGAGTTTCTTGCCACTGAGTACGAGACACAGTAGTGGTGAGAATGGGAACAAGTTCGCCGTTGCGATCGCCGACAACCACAACCTGAATGTCTGCAAGATCGGGGTTTTGACTAAATTGACGACGAATTTCGTCGCTGGCAATCGTCTCTGCCCGCTCGAAAAAGTCTCCATACTCAACTTGACCATATACAGACATATCAACAACGATGCTTTCCGCCTCTGCCTGTACGGGTCGATAACTATCACCAACAAAGCAAAAGAACGCCGCCGCCACCCCGATCAAAAAATAGCGAGTCAAACCTTTGCCCATCCACTCTGTCAAAGCGACTCTTACCACTTCGGGTTGCCATGATTGTCTGAATGAGTTGATGTACATAATTACAAAGACGTTGCACCTAGGTCTTGACGGCGAATCTGAATCAGTCATTTGAAGGCTGAACAGCTTGCTTTGGCGTTAAAAGGAGTTGACTCCGTTTGATGCAAATGTATCCCTAGCGGAATAAGCAAATGCACTTATCGCTCAAACTGGCATCTCACGATTTCAGATGACTATTCTCTAGATATAAATATTATCCGTACTGATTTAAAACCAGGTAATCTCATTGTTAAGAATTCGTCCCAGACGTTTACATCGGGAGCATGTTACCTTTGTAGGCTGGGTTCTTGGAACGTAGGCGGAGCATTCTTTTTGAGTAACCCAACCCAGGGAGAGCCTGTTGGGTTTCGCTATCGTCCAACCCAACCTACTTTGCTGTAGTGGTGCTGATATTTTCCCCACATCTCACACCCGACCTGCACTACACACAGTTTCAGTTTAGTGTAATAATACAAATGATTGATTTGTATTGGTTTTATTGCCGATTCATTAGGATTCGCAATTTTTTCGTGACTTTGTTGCCCTGAGTCAGCAATTTGCGATTTCTTGAAACTCGATCGCACAGGAAAGATAAATGTGATGAAATTTAGTCAAGTTCTTGCTCAACGATTTTCCCTCATCGTTACTCCGGTAGTAACAAGCTGTTGTGTGACTACGACACCAACGTTAGCTGCAACTCTAGCTACATCTGAAGCCTGGGTCAATTTGGATAACTTCAGTCACGCTCCTGTAGATATTTTTACTCTAACTGATACCCAAACTCTGGCAATTGCCAGGAATAGTCAGGCAGTAGCTAATGCTAATGCTGATGCAAATTTTGTCACTGATCCCTTAGGTACAATGACCAAAGCGAACAACAATTCATTGAGTACAGCCCAGGGTGAAGGTAATAGCTACTTTGCACTAGCCGAAAGTAATGCTGCTGTCATTGGCTACAATTTCATGCTCGAAGAAGATGAAACATTTTTCTTCGATTTTAATGCATTTTTAGGACTAAAAAGTTCAATAGACGATCCAGAATTTGAACGGTCAAATGCAAAAGCTGAAATAGCGTTGAACCTTTACGACACTACAGATGCAGATAATTGGCAACTTTTAGATTTCCTGATTATCGCTGGACAGTTAACCACTGCAGGGAATGGGGATTTTCTTAGTGATGACAAGAGTACTGGCTTAACTTATTTCCCCAGACATACTACGTTTGAGACAGCCTTTACCGGAAACCAAGAAATGGCTGAAGCCTCCGTTAAAGGAGAGTTATCTCGGACATTCAACAGCTTAACTTACCTGACTTTAGTAGAAGCTAAAACCAATCGGGTAATGGTTAAAACAGTATCTGAATCATCCACGTTATTAGCTTTACTAGTTTTCTGCCTGATCGGAGTTGGATGGGGAATCAAAAACAAACTTTCTTAATATTTGCCAGAGCGATCATTCTCGCGCTATCCCACCCACATTCTCAATAAAATTGGGTTTATATCAAGAAAGCTTTGTGGTAATTTGTTAAGCATCGTGGCAGCGCTTGAATTTGAAAGCCTTGTTAAACAAGGTTTTCAGGATTGTTAGAAAAGATGCGTATAGGGGAGAGAGGCGACTCTCAAACCTTACCCGCTCAATGAAAACTAGATGCAGAGGAACTTGCTGAAGAACTACTGCTATAACTATTTCCAGAATCAATTTTAACGGTGACGTCGTGATTAATTTTTATCTCGCCATCCCCGGCTGCACTAGTCATGCTCTGAGCGATCGCCGTTCTTTTACCGTCCGATGAGGTTATCTTTTGTCTAATAATTCTCCAGTCGATCACCATTCAGATTCTCCCTATCAGATAAAAGGAACTCATTAAACCATTTGACTATGAAGTCTATAGGTTAACTCCCTCGCTAACCACTCCTGAAACATTTTATCCAGAATTTCTTGACATCTCTGTGGCGTTAATTTAGCCGGGATAAACTCTTCAACCTGAAAAATCGAGTAACCTTGGTCGATCTGGATGGGACTGATCACCTTTCCGGCTGGAGTCCCAAAAACCAGTGCGGCTATATCCGGCTTTAAGTTCCAACGGTAAAGCTTACCTTCATATCCACATTGATGTCTACGCCTCTCATCAATGTCATAGATGTGAGCGGCTTGATAGAAGCTGATTTCCTGTTCTTCAATTTCATAGACGAGTTCTTCTGCCAACTTCTCATCCGCTAAAATAATTTGATAAAGCAATACCTGGTCAAATTCCAGGCGATTTTGGCTAAAAAACGTTTCTACCTCCTGAGAAAACAGACAATCCGCTAATTTCTTCGCCAATAGCCGATCGCGAATTCCAGCTTCCCAGTCATCTGGTGTTATCTTCTGATCAGCGAGCCAAGCTACGGCGTCTGAAGCCTTTTGCAAGTGCTTAGCTTGCCGATAGCGATCTGCCTCTGCTTGGATTTCTTCTGCTGCAATTGTTACTCCCTTTTCTTCAGCGGTTTGATTGATAATACTTTGATATAATATGTTCTGATAAACTTCCTTTAATTGTATATTTTTCTTTAAGAAATTAAGAATTTCATCGAGTTCAACAGATGCACTTGGACGATTATTCATGTTTAGCCACAATTCTCGGTAGGAGAAGGTCAACAATTATTTTCCAGTAAGCTATTGATTGGAAAAGTTGCCAATCAATAGCCTACAGTGTTAATGTCAATGTCCCATCGCTTTAGAAAGCATTGGCATTGGTAAATACGGATACCAAAGTGAAACCATCTGAAATAGCACCAGCTCCTCCCCCTGCTGCGGCTGTGGAGTATTCTGTTCCGATGGCAACCGAATAACCGCTTCTGTCAAAGGAATAGTTGACAAAATAATCGGCGTTGTAGTCAGTTGCAGCGCTAGCAGCATAGCTACTATAAGAGGAAGAACCTCTTAAAAAGGTACTTAAACCTCCTTGGACTTGTTCTTGACGATGATCAGAACATTGACTCTCACAGAAATTTAGATCGACAATTCTTAGTTGACTCATACATCTCTCCTTTTCAAGAAACCGCTGAGAGCTTTTTAACATTTAATTTACATTTATATATGTTTTAAGCTTCAGCGATTTCTCTAGTTAACTACTTCCTTGAAAAATGGCTCAAGCTAAAACCCTGTAGAGTCCGAGCTAGAACGAGACGAAGAAGATGATGAAAAGCTGCCAAAGAAAGAGCGTCCAGCAAAGGTCGAAGTAGACGTGAAGGTGTCGGTAGCGGAGAAGAACTGACCGAAGGCTGATGCCGAAGCAAAAGCATCCGATTCAGCGAAAGCTTGTCCACCTTCAATACTGTTGGCTTCACAAACGTCTGCCAAATAGTCTAAATCAGCAATAATCATGGGAACTCCCTGTGTCAATTCAGAACAAACATTTTTGAACTTTTTTCAAGTCAAGCTTCTGGAAGAGAAGCTGAGATTAAAACGCTGCCGAGTCAGAGCTAGAACTGGCAGAAGAAGAGGAAGAAGAGCCAAAGAAGGAAGAGCTAGCTCTTGTAAATGTAGACGTGAAGGTGTCGGTAGCGGAGAAGAAGCGACCGTTCGCAAATGCCGAAGCAAAAGCATCCGATTCACTAAAGGCATCTCCACCTTCAATCTTGTTGGCTTCACCAACAAATTCCAAGTGTTCTAAATCCGAAATAATCATGAGATGGAACTCCTTAAGTATCTAAGTGATGGTATTTTTACAACCAGCTTTCTGTCTTTTTTTTGGTTGTGAATTTAATAGTAATGTTAATCCCTGGTGAGCGGCTGCCATTTTGGCAGAGTTGTGTAAAGTTTTATGAAGTTTTATCGAGGTAGCTCAGACTGAGACTGATAGCCAGTTACGGCGTATCAGGCAAAGGAAGAGAAGGCACACAGAGAAAGTAACAGTACTATGGACGAAGGCAACTCCCGAGGATAAGGAGTTGCCTTCAAGAATTAGACAGGTATTGCTTTGACTGGAATGCTAATGATTCAGTTCAAGCTCAGAAAACCTTGGATTTTAGACCGAACCCATTCCATCTGGAGTGAATTGGATAGTAATCCTGGGTTTGCCCCGCTACCTCGTATCTGCGCTTGTTTTTCGCTGACATCCTCTAGATAAGGCAGATCACTAATCTGGCTCAAGGATTTTCCTGAGTATTTACTATTTAACTTGATTCCAGAAGACTGGCGATTTGGGTGACTTGCATGGGTTGCATCGTTCTCCTCTTGAGAAGCTTGCTCGTTTTCTTTGACCAATCGGCGGTAAGTCCGGTATGGCAGGTAATGTACAGGATTGTAACCCGCATAACGAAGAAGCAAATAACAAGCCCAAGAATACTTACCATCAAGGATTGCATCGATGATAGGGTTAAGTTGATCGGGTTCAATCGCTTTGTTACCACTGGTCTTGGAAGAATAAATTGGCTGTGCCATTATGCTTACTATCAGAGTATCTTTTGAGTACAAAGGCAGGTCTCATTCAGTGAAGCTCTATAAGTTAATGCCATCTTCTTGCAACTGCCGGATCGGGTCGAGCAAGATGTCTGCAATGCGGCGGTGACGGACAATAATTTCAGCCGTACCCGTCTGACCCGCTTTCAACCGGATAGTTTCACCGTTAGCGCTGACCGAGGAGCGATCAAGGGTCACTTCGATTTTATAAACTTCCCCAAGTTGCTCATCTGGCTTGGTATCTGGGGAGATAAAAGTAACTTTGCCCCCGATCACCCCATAATCTTGATAGGGATAAGCATCGAATTTGATTTTCACGGGCATTCCTGTCTTAATCCCACCGGCTTCTTGGTTAGGTAAGCTGGCTGAAAGTACTAGGGGCATCCCTTGGGGAGCAATTTCAGCAATGGTTTGTCCCGATTGGACGACTTCACCAGCATTGGAGACGTGAAGGGATAAGACAACTCCCTCGACGGGAGTCGTGAGGGAGAGTTGTTTTAACTGGGTTTTAGCTTTATTGAGCAGATTGGTTGTCTGATCAATTTTGGCTTGTAGCTGGGTTTTTTGAACCTCAAGTTCCTTAATTTTGTGCTCAACGGTTAGCAGCGCTGTATTCTTTTCGGCTTGCTTCTGGGTTAATTCCGCTTGGAGTTGCTCAGCTTGGGCTAAAGCTTGCTGTTGCTCGGCTTGGAGTCGCTGAGATTCAGCTAAGGTTTGCTGGAGTTCACCTTCGGTTTGGGTAATCGTGCGCTGGCGATCGCGCAAAGCTTGCTCCCGTTGAAACACCACTTCAGCCGCGATCGCACCATCTTCCAGCAAGGGTTCTAACCGTTGGAGTCTAATTTTTTGGGCAGTGGCATCATCCTCCAATTCACTCAGTAGCTGTTGTTGGTTGGCTGCATTCACCTGGTTCTGAGCGATCATTACCTCCTGAGCCTTTGCTTGCGCCTTGGCTTGAGTGATCGCGGCTTCTTGAGCCTTTATTTGAGCTTGGGCAATCGCGGCACGAGTTTGCGTTTCCAGATGAGTTTTTTCAATCAGGGCTTGGATTTGACTCAATTCCGTTTGGTAGGATGCTTGCTCTTGTTCCAGGCGCTTAACTTCAGCCAGAGCAATTTGGTGATCCAGTTCCACTAATACCTGATCGGTTTTAACTATCTCACCTTCTTCAATGTGAATTGCCTCAATTTTCCCCGCAGCAACCGGATGAATTTTATAGACATCGCCTTTAGGGACTAACTGCCCTCTGGCGTAACCGACTTGATCTATTTTTCCGAATGTTGCCCAAGCTACAAACGCCAAGGAAAACATTACTCCACCTAATATCAGGTAACGGGGAAGTGCAGAGGGGGGCTGATCCAGCACAGCCTGTAAGGATGTAGACCAATGATCCTGATGGGCAGAAGCTGTCGGTGAGGTTCCTGAGTCAGAGGTATCTGGGCTATGAGCCGGGGTCTGGGATTTGGCATCTCTTTCCTGGATAGCTACACCCCCCCAGATCCAGGCTGATTCAGTTCCACTGAGATTCTGAATGTCATTGCTGTTTGAGTCAAAAACCGGATCGGGGACAGGGGCAAACGGCTTAGAAAAGCCCAATGAGCGAATTAGTATGATATCTTTCTTCATTGTCAACCACCCTTATAGAGTCTCAGAGCTTTTGATTGAGATGTTTCATTAGTCCCAGCCATAAAGGTATAACTTTCTAGCTTTGAACTACTGATCCTTTCTCTGTTTTCAACGTGCCTTTTTACGCAAACAGTCGTTTTTGTAATAAAAATATACAAACTTCATTTTCCTCTTGCCATTTCACCCAAAACAAAGTAAAATGAAAAACTGTGCATTTAGTTTTAATTAACTTTCCTCTAGCATTTCCCACTTGATCAATTTTGCCAAACGTCGCCCACGCGCCAACTAAGACGTGATGCTTATTCGGCAAAAAAATTGATTGAACGGTTCGATCTAGGCTGCTCCTCTAGAAAAGAGTTGGCTTTACTCAAGTTGCCTAGTCCGAACTGGGAAACACTGGCATTCTGTCACTTTTTATACTAGGTGACTATGAAGTCGAAATGAATTCACCTTTAGGGGGATATATTTTTTGGTCATTTGTCATGTGTTAGGGAACAGGGAACAGGGAATAGGCAATGGGCAATGGGCAATGGGCAATGGGCAATAGGTAAGGTAGAGTTTTGAGTTAACCTCCCCCATCTCCCCCAGCTTCCAGACGTTCCAGCGGAACGTCTCTACAAAAGGTATCCACCCACTTACAAATCAAGCTGCTGCTGCGCTAGGTGATAATAAAGTCCTCCTTGGTCGATCAGTTGGTCGTGATTCCCCTGTTCAACCAAAATGCCTTTATCTAAGACCAATATGCAGTCAGCATGGCGTACTGTAGATAGACGGTGAGCAATAATTAACGTGGTGCGATCGCGACTAATCCGAGTCAGATTTTGCTGGAAACGCCGTTCCGAATCCGTATCCAGAGAACTGGTAGCTTCATCTAGCACCAGAATCCTCGGATCACCCAACAGCGCCCGGGCGATCGCAATCCGTTGGCGTTGTCCTCCAGACAGACTCGCCCCCCGTTCTCCCACTTGGGTATGGTATCCCAAGGGCATATCTTCAATAAAGGCGTGGGCTTCGGCGAGTTTCGCCACCTCCACCACTTGATCTAACGTCACATCCTCGGCATAAAGGGTGATGTTTTCCATAATCGTTCCCGAAAACAAGAAACACTCTTGGGGAACCACCCCTAACTGCGCCCGTAACGACTGGGGCGAAGCATGGCGTAAATCATGCCCATCCAACCAAATTCGCCCACTGGTGGGATGATAAAGTCCTTGTAGGAGATTGACTAGCGTCGTCTTTCCCGAACCACTGCGACCCACAAGCGCCACAGTTTGCCCCGATTCCACCTGCAAGGAAATATTCTGTAGGGTATTACGTTCTTGCTGGTCGGAATAACGAAATGTAACATTATCAAACTTAATATCTCCCTCTAGTCGGGGAAGCACTAACAAGGGATGTTGGGGACTTTCTTCCGGTTCTGCCTCAAAGACATCATTCAGGCGTTCCACGGATACGGTGACTTCTTGCAACTCATCCCACAGTCCGACTAATGCCAAGACTGGACTGATCACATTACCAATCAGCATATTAAATGCCACAAACTGACCAATCGTGAGTTGGTCTTGGATCACCAAGGTAGCACCATACCAGAGTAATGCCGTATTTCCCAAGGTTTGAAATAAACCCCCGGTAGATTGCAACCCATTCGCCAGTTTCTGACCGCGAAATCGGGCATTCAGCATCCTAGTCAGGCGATCTTCCCAGCGCCAGCGTAACTCTCGTTCGGCGGCGTTGGCTTTGACAGTAGCTACGCCGTTCATCATTTCCACCAGTGACGAATTTTGTCCGGCGTCTTCCTTAAAGATTTCGCGTGACACCCGGCGCAGGAAGGGACTGGCAAAGAGGGTTAATAGGGCAATTGGCGGAATAATTGCCAGGACAACTAAGGTTAATTTCCAGTTGTAATACGCCATCAACCCGATATAAACCACCGCCATCAGCGCATCTAACCAAGCGGTAATCGCTTTGCGGGTGAGGAAACGCTGCAACTTCTGGTTTTCCTGCACACGGGTGATAATATCCCCGACATGGCGGGATTCAAAGAAGGAGAGGGGTAAGGTTAGGGTATGGCTAATAAAGCCACCAATCAGGGTTAGATCAATACGATTGCCAAAATAATCTAAGAGATACTGTCGGGTGGCTCTAATACCGATACGCCAAATGCCAAATAAAAGTAAACCAACGGCGAAGACATGCAGCGTGATAAAGCTTTTGTGGATGACCACCCGGTCGAGAATAATTTGGGTAAATAGGGGTGTAATTAGTCCAAAAAGCTGGATTAATAGAGAGGCTAAGATAATTTGCCCAATCAGCATCCGGTAGGGGGACAGGGCGCTGATAAATTTACCGAAGGAGATTTTTTGACTTTCTACCTCTTTGAGGCGTTCCGTTGGTTCGATGAGTAACGCATAACCCGTCCAACCCTCAATAAACGCTTGGCGAGAGAGTTTGCGCTTCCCCACCGCCGGATCAGCCACCAACATGCGATCGCCTTTACACCAGTAAACGACAACATAGTGATTTCCGCCCCAGTGGGCAATCCAAGGCTGTTTGATTTCCGCTAAACGACTCAAAGACGCCCGTACCGGTCGGGCTTGAAATCCCAGATTATCAGCAGCTTTGGCTAAGGCGGATAGAGATGCACCCGTCCGCCCGACACCCGCCAGATTCCGCAGGGAGGTGAGGCTAAATCGCTTCCCCCAATAGCGTCCCACCATCGCCAGACAAGCCGCCCCGCAATCGGAACTACTCTGCTGTTGAACAAAGGGATATCCTCGCCAAAATGCCCGCCGTATCCGGCGTTTGGGTTTTGGAAAGGTGATGGATTGGGATTCGGATTGGTCTTGGGGTGCAGCTTCAGGGGATTTAGTCGGGGTAACCTTGCGGGTTTTCTGGACGGGTAATACCGCCTTTTTCTTAGCGGCGGATGGGATATGTCCGTTTTCAGATTTTTCTCCATCCTCGGTGTCTGGAGAGAGGATAGGCGCGATAGATTGAGCGGTTTGCCAATGATCGGTACTGAGTCGATAGACCGATAAATCCGTCTGGGCTATCCAATCCTCTGGGATGGTTTGGGGATATCCCCAACTGTCGCCAATATCTGGGGGTGAACTGTCATCCTTTTGACTTTCAATGTCACCGTGACGCAACCAGAAACGACCATCGCTGGGTGGGGTGGATTGGATTAAGGGTTCCCCGGCGGGAATCTGTTCGGCATCTAAATAAGGAAGAAGTTGCTGGAGATCCTGGCTGGGAATGTCTGCCAACTCGGTATTGGTTTTGAGAAAGAGGAGGCGTTGGCGGTGGCTAATGGTTGAGGTGAGGTGGTCTTGTAGCTCAGGAAGCCGCTCAACCCATTGATTGAGTTGGGTTTCAGCCATCCGCGCCACGAGACCGGAACTAACCGCCCGGACTTGGTAGGGTAAAGTGCGATCGCCAACTAGAGTATCCGCGCCAAAACTCTCACCGGATTCGAGTACCCCCGCCGATACATAACGTTTTTGGCTGGGATTGTAACCCAGTAGCCGCACCCGACCTTGACAAACGAAGTAAAGGTCACTAGGGTTCAGTTCAGATTGATCCGAATTCGGGGATTGACTGGAGGCGCGATCGCTCAATAGGTCATCACCGAGTTCAAATTCATACCATTCTAAACCTTGACAAAACTCCGATACTAAATCGGCATCAACATCCCATTGGTTCAGGAACGAGTGGATCACAGCCAAGTTCTGAGTCTCAGTTGGTGATGAGTGATCGTGCAATTGCCCCTGATTTTTGAGTTTCTGATTCATTCCTCACTCCTCAGCCTGGGCATATTCAAAAGCATAAGCAGCTACTCTAGCAAATTAGGTAATACTTTTTGAGTACCTTTAGGTCGTTGACAAAAACCAGGTTATATTTTATACAGACAAACTATCCCTTCGGGTGTGGGGTGTGGGGTGTGGGGTGTCGGGTGTGGTTTGTATAGCAGTACTCAGGCAGGTAGTGACCTTCGTTCCTGTTCCCTGTTCCCTTTCCTAACCCAAATGTCCAGCCTTAGACCGATAACCTCGAAGATGATGATTTTGAGTTTACGCGCCGTGATATTCTAAGACTTTGCCACCTGATCCACAGAGTACGGCAAGTTTTTGATATTCCATGAGCCTTGACAAAAACGGCATGTTTTCATCTGACTTTCCCCAAGAAAATGGACAATCTGGTCACAGTAGTAGTAATGTAACGCTCACCGATGAGGCGGGGCGATCGCTCAGTTGTTCAATCGAGCATTCTCTGAATGTAGAAGGTATCGACTATTTACTCCTCCTCCCTATTGATTCACCCGTCGAAATAGTCGCCTGGGATGAGGATGATCAAGCCGACGATCTCGCGGATGCTACCCTCGTAGAAGACGAGACAGAAATTGATGAAATCTTCTCCGATGCCCAAGCGGTTCTCGCTGAACAAAATCTCACCCTGAAACGCACCGCATTTACCCTAACCGTCGCGGGTGAACTTCCGCCAGCGGATGAGGAGGAAATTCTCAGCATTGAACTCGCCGAAGAAGATGTGGAACTCGAACCCGAACAATTGCAATTGTTGGCGAATTTTTACCATGAAGAACAAGAGTACGGAATTTACACTCCCATTGATCCCCTACTCTTTTTCGCCAAACATAACCCTAAAGGTCAATTAGAACTATTATCTCCCGAAGAATTCCAAAAAGTCCAACCGCTACTAGAAGAGTTATTATTTGAAGATTTAGATTAAAAATGACATAAGACGTAGCTTGCTTCTCGCGCAAGCGAGTATGACAAATGACAAATGACAAATGACAAATGACAAATGACAAATGACAAATGACAAATAAAACAGTTCAACAATTCTCTAAATGGTCTTATTATCTTGCCTTACTCCCAGTAACCATGGTAATCGGTTTATGGCAGGGGTGGGCATGGTGGAGTTGGGTACAGTCTCCCCCTGTCGATCAATCCTTAGACCCATCAACCAATACCTTACAAATCCAAATTCCCACCGGAACAGCCGCCCAGCAAATCGGTTTTGATTTAGAAGAAGCGGGTTTAATTCGTTCAGCTAATGCCTGGAGACTCTGGGGTTATTGGTTAAGACTGCAAGATCCAGAGGGTGGATTTAAAGCTGGAACCTATAAACTATCCCCCAGTCAACCCTTACCCGAAGTTGCCCAAAAAATTTGGACGGGTGAAGTGATGCAACTCTCGTTCACGATTCCCGAAGGGTGGTCCCTCCAGCAGATGGCAACCTATTTTGAATCCCTGGGATATTTTAAAGCGCAAGACTTTCTGGCGGCGGCGAGTCAGATTCCAGAGGATCAGTTTCCCTGGTTACCCAGTAACTTACCGCACCTAGAGGGCTACTTATATCCTGACACCTATCAACTACCGAGCGATCGCGTCACGCCTCAACAAATTATTAACCAAATGCTCAAACAATTCGAGCAGGTGGCTTTACCTGTGTATCAACAGGGACAACAGCAAACTCAACTCAGTTTACATGAGTGGGTAACCTTAGCCAGTATCGTGGAAAAAGAGGCAGTCGTTGCCGATGAACGTCCCCTGATTGCTGGGGTATTTACCGCCCGTCTCCGCCGAGGAATGAAACTGGAATCTGATCCTACCGTTGAATATGGATTAGGCTTTCGCCAAACGGCAGATCAGCCCCTAACTTATGCCCAAGTGGGAACACCCTCTCCTTATAATACCTATCTCAATCCCGGATTACCGCCTACCCCCATTGGCAGTCCCCGAGTAGACAGTTTAAAAGCCACACTCAATCCCGAACAAACCGACTATCTCTTTTTTGTCGCCCGCTATGATGGCACTCATTTATTTAGTAAAACATTAGAAGCCCATGAAGCAGCAAGAGACGCCATTCGTAAACAACGGGAAGCGCAGCAAATTCAACAACCTTAAAAATGGAGCTTATTGGGTAAATTTTTGAACCCGTTTTAACGGGTTTGAGCTTTAAGCCAGAACTTTAGTTCTAGGCTGCGATCGCGAAGACTGCTACGCTAGAGGAAGCAGGAACGCTGCTACAACCATTCGGTGGGAATAAAGTTATTGGCTGAGGACAAATCACGGCTTATGTCTTGGGTATCAAACTTAGAAAAGATGGCTTGGGTATCAAACTTAGAACCTGACTTAGTTCTGGACGGTCCAATCTTGAGTTTGACCCGAGATATCCTGCAACACTATACGCTTAAAGGATTAGTGCTGGATGTGGATGAAACCTTGGTTCCCCTGAAAGCCTCCAAAGCCTCAGAAGAACTCAGGGCATGGGTTGAAGACATTAGACCCATCGCCTCCCTGTGGCTGGTGAGTAATAATCTGAGTGAGACACGGATTGGTGGGATTGCTAACTCCCTGAATCTGCCTTATCTCCACGGTGCAGGTAAACCATCCCGACGCAAATTAAAACAAGCCGCCGCCGCGATGAATTTGCCTGTGGAACAAGTAGCCATGGTAGGCGATCGCTTGTTTACAGATGTCTTAGCTGGAAACCGACTCGGTATGTTTACCATTCTCGTCGAACCAATGATGGACCCCACTCAAACTGCCTATTCTTCTCCCATTCGCGATTTTGAAGTCTGGATCACTCAAATTCTTGGCGTATCACTGCCCAGCAAGCAACATAAGTTTACAAAAGATGATAAATCAAGACAAACTGAAATATAAAGAAAAGATTAGGAAAAAGCAGGCAGTCAAAAAATCATGAGATTCTAATAATAGTTCAAATGGGGTCAGCCATTATAAAGACCCTAACCATAATAAAAACACCTGTTATAATTCCATAGCGAGCGCTATATCCCTTAGTTGAGGACGTAGCGCTCTATTGTGTTGAGACGGGAAGCTGGGGGAGCTGGGGAAGCGGGGGGAGCTGGGGGAGCTGGGGGAGATGGCGGAGCGGGGGAAGATGGGGAAGCTGGGGAAGATATGACAAATGACAAATGACAAATGACAAATGACAAATGACGAATGACGAATGACGAATGACAAATGACAAATGACGAATGACTAAAACAATTGTTGTCAAAGTGGGTACATCCAGCCTGACTCATCCAGAAACGGGTCAGCTAGCGCTGTCAACGATTGCGATGCTAGTGGAAACGCTGACTAGGTTGCGTTCCTCTGGGTATGGTGTGGTCTTAGTCACCTCTGGCGCCGTGGGAGTTGGGTGTGGACGATTGGGATTAAAGACTCGTCCTCAAACCCTCGCCCTCAAACAGGCTGTCGCGGCTGTGGGTCAGGGACGGTTAATGCGAGTCTATGATGATTTATTTTCCAGTCTTCAGCAAGCGATCGCGCAAATTCTGCTAAGCCGCCAAGACTTGGTACAGCGCAGTTGCTATGTTAATGCTTACGCGACATTTCGAGAACTGTTGCAGCTTGGCGTCATTCCCGTAGTGAATGAAAATGATACCGTCGCTGTCGAGGAACTCAAATTTGGCGATAACGATACCCTTTCTGCAATGGTGGCGAGTTTAATCGAAGCCGATTGGTTATTCTTATTAACTGATGTTGATCGACTCTATTCGGCTGATCCGCGTCAAGTCCCTGATGCTGAACCGATTACCCTAGTAAACCGGATAGAAGAATTAGCCGAACTTCAGATACAAACTGGGAAAGCGGGTTCTCAGTGGGGAACCGGGGGAATGGTAACAAAAATTACCGCCGCTAGAATTGCCACGAGTGCGGGAGTGAGAACCGTGATTACTCAAGGACGACACCCCGAAGCGATCGAAAAAATCTTACAGGGAGAACCATTAGGGACGCAATTTGCCCCTCAACCGCGAACCGAAAACGCCCGTAAGCGTTGGATTGCTCACAGTTTAGTTCCGGCGGGTAAGCTGTATTTAGATCAGGGTGCAGTGAAGGCAATTTGTCAAGGGGGTAAGTCTCTATTAGCCGCCGGAATTACTGCAATTGAAGGTAATTTTCACGCCTCGGATGCGGTACAACTCTGTGATAGTCATGACGTAGAAATAGCTAGAGGATTGGTCAACTACAGCAGTCTAGAATTACAGAAAATTAGGGGACATAAATCAGCAGATATACCAGAAATTTTGGGCTACGGTGGGGCGGAAACAGTTGTGCATCGAGATAACCTGGTTTTGAGTAATGTCTGACGATAGGGAAGATGGGGGAGATGGGGAAATTTTGTAGGGGCGGGTTTCACTACTATCTTTTCTTCCCTCACCAAAATGTAACTAAACCCGCCCCGACTCAACCCTCAATTTCCTGATTAAACAGGGGTTTGGGGACCAAACCCCTACAAATGACCAATGACCAATGACCAATGACCAATGACCAATGACCAATGACCAATGACCAATGACCAATGACCAATGACCAATGACCAATGACCAATGACCAATGACCCTCTCCTGCTAATTGGCATCTTTAAATTGGGCGGCTTAAAATAGAGTCATCAATTGACATCAGTACCATTTAAAACCATTATGTCTGGCTCTTATAATGCCTTCATTTCTTATGGACGAGCCGATAGTAAAGCCTTTGCCACTCAGCTACACAAACGACTGTTGGCAGAAAGGTTAACGGTATGGTTTGACCAAAACGATATTCCATTGGGGGTTGATTTTCAAAACCAAATTGATGAAGGGATCGAAACCTCCCATAACTTTTTATTCATTATTGCGCCTCATTCAATTAATTCGCCCTATTGTCGCAAAGAAATTGAGCTAGCCCTGAAGCGGAATAAACGCATTATCCCCCTGTTGCATGTTGAACAAATTAGCCACGAAACCTGGCAACAGCGTAATCCAAATGGCACAGAAGCAGAATGGGAAACATACAAAGCCAAGGGCTTACATTCCAGTTTTCCGAATATGCACCCAGCCATTGGTAAGATTAACTGGGTCTATTTTCGCGAAGGAATCGATGAGTTTGATACCGCGTTTGCTGGTTTAGTGGAATTATTGCAGCGTAATCAGGATTATGTTGAGCAACATACGCAGCTTTTAGTCAAGGCTTTGGCATGGAAAAGAAACCAAAAACAGAGAAACTATTTATTAATTGGTGAAGAACGGCAACAAGCTGAAGCATGGCTTAAAATTCGCTTCAATGATGAGCAACCGCCCTGTGTTCCCACGGATCTCCATTGTGAGTTTATTACCGAAAGTATTAAAAATGCCAATAATTTGATGACCCAGGTATTTCTCACTTATGCTGAAGCTGATAAAGGGGTTATGCAACAGATTCGCAATCGTTTATGGCGAGAAGGTTTTACCGTTTGGACAAACCAGACTGATATTCAAACTGGAGAAGCATTTCAGGAGGCGATTAATCGCGGAATAGAAGCAGCCGATAATCTGGTTTATTTACTGTCACCGGATTCAGTTACATCGGAGTATTGTCAGCAAGAAGTAGACTATGCTGTATCCCTAAATAAGCGAATTATCCCGATTAAGGCGGGAATCGTCGCCAACGAAAAAATACCCCCGGTTTTGCGAGATTTACACTACATTGATCTAACCGATAATATCCAGGATGAAGATTATCATCTAGATGAAAGCCAACTGGTGAAAATTCTGTATCAAGATGCTACCTATTACCATGAGCATAAACTCCTGCTCACCAAAGCCTTAAAGTGGGAACGACAGCATCGAAATCCGAGTATTTTATTGCGGGGATATAATTTACGTCAAGGGGAAGCTTGGTTAAAGGTTGCCCAGCAGAGAAACCAGCATCCGCCTATACCGTTAATTGCAGAATTTATCAGCGAAAGTCTGCGCCAACCTCCCGGACTATCCTTAGATGTATTTATTTCCTATTCTCGCAACGATTCTGATTTTGCCAGAAAATTAAATGAGGTATTACAAATTCAGGGAAAAACTACCTGGTTTGATCAAGAAAGTATTGCCTCTGGTGCAGATTTCCAACAGGAGATTTATCGAGGTATTGAAAATTCCGATAACTTTTTATTTATTCTCTCCCCCCGCGCCGTTAATTCCCCCTACTGTGCGGATGAAGTAGAATATGCGGCAAAGTTGAATAAACGTTTTGTCACGGTGTTGCATCTTCCGGTTAATCCGGCAGAGTTGCATCCTGAATTAGCCAAAGTACAGTGGATTGATTTCAATCAAAACCAGCGAGAGTTTAATGCAAATTTCAACCAATTAGTGAGAACCTTAGATACAGATCGAGATCATGTTCATAATCATACAAAATGGTCGCAACGGGCGCTGGAATGGGGGAAAAAATGCAAGAGTGAAGATTTACTGCTGCGGGGAAATGAATTTGCGATTGCCGAAACCTGGTTAATTGAAGCCGAGGAACAGAAGAAACAGCCAAAACCAACGGCGTTGCAAACGCAATATATTCAAGCCAGTCACGCCGCCATTCAAGCCGGAATTGCTAAAGAAAAACGGCGGATGATGATTTTGAGGTCTTTATTGGGATTAGTGACAGCGGCGTTTGTGATATCTCTGGGGGCGGGTGTTGTGGCATTCAGTCAGTATCGCAAGGCTGAATCCCTCCGTCGTATCGCGGAAACCGAAAAGTTAATTGCCCTGAGTAATGCGTCTGAAGCCTTGTTTATTTCTGATCAAAAACTTCCGGCGCTACTCGCGGCTTTAAAAGCCGGAATAACACTTAAATTCGCCCAGGATAAAATAGGTAAATCCCCGATAAAAGCAGATATCATTACCGCCCTCCAACAAGCAATTTACTGGGTGAGAGAACGAAATCAATTTGAAGGACATACCGAACAACTGTGGTATGTTACAGTTAGTCCAAATGGTCAAATAATCGCGACGGCAAGTCAAGATGGTACAGTCAAACTCTGGAATCCAGACGGTGAAGAACTGCAAACGCTAAACGGGCATAAGGGTACAGTATTTGCGGTTAGTTTTAGTCCAGATGGTCAAATGCTGGCGACAGCAGGTGGGGATAAAACAGTTAAACTATGGACGATTGAAGGGCAATTACAACAAACGTTAATTAGTCACAGTGCTGCGGTACGGGATGTGAAGTTTACACCAGATGGACAATGGATTATTTCTGGGAGTGAAGACCAAACCGTCAAACTCTGGACAACTGATGGGCAATTGAGGCAAACTTTTGCAGGTCATCGCGATCGCATTAATCGGATTGCGGTTAGTCCTGATGGTCAGCACTTTGCCACAGCAAGTGAAGACAAAACCGTCAACCTGTGGACAATTGAGGGGCAATTTCGCCAAAGGTTTACGGGTCATAATGCGGCGGTTTGGGGTGTTAGTTTTAGTCCTGATGGGAAAACCATTGCCACGGCAAGTAATGACAAAACCGTCAAACTCTGGAATCAAGATGGTACTCTGTTCAAAACACTCACCGGACATACCGATGGGGTGTTGGCGGTGAGTTTTAGCCCAGATGGAGAACGGATTGCTTCCGGGGGATATGATCAAACGGTGAAACTGTGGAACCGCGATGGTAACTTAGTTGATACTTTGAGTGGACATACCAACCTGATTTCCAGCCTGAGTTTCAGCCCTGACAGCCAGACGCTTGCTAGTGCCAGTTTTGACCACAGCGCTAAACTCTGGCAAATTGCTGGGGTTGGGTTGCATACCTTATCAGGACATGATAATTGGATATTCAGTCTGGCTTTTAGTCCCGATGGAGAACGTTTAGCCACGGCGAGTCGAGACAGTACCGTTAAACTCTGGACTCGTACTGGACAATTAATCACAACGCTGCGACAGCATCAACAACCCGTCTGGAGTGTGAATTTCAGTCCCGATGGGCAAACCCTTGCCACAGCCAGTAACGATCGCACCGCTAAACTTTGGGATCGTCAGGGTAATCTGCTAACAACCTTGATTGGACATCAGCGCGGTGTCTTGGGTGTTAGTTTTAGTCCCGATGGACAGACGATTGCTACAGCCAGTGATGACCAAACCGTGAAACTTTGGACGATTGACGGAACTTTGCAACAAACCTTGAAGGGACACAAAGGAGCTGTGCATCAAGTCCACTTCAGCCCAGACGGACAAACCATCGCCACAGCCAGTAGTGACCAAACGGTGAAACTTTGGGATCGCCAGGGAAACTTACTGAACACTTTAACCGGACATAGCGGTTTTGTGGTTGATGTGAATTTCAGCCCAGATGGGCCAACTATCGCCACAGCGAGTCATGACCACACCGCCAAACTCTGGGATCGCCTGGGAAACCTGTTAACGACTTTAACCGGACATCGCGATGAGGTACAAGCGATCGCCTTTAGTCCAGATGGGCAGATGATTGCTACAGCCAGTAACGACCAAACCGTGAAACTGTGGACGATAGAGGGTACATTAGTGCAAACATTAACCGGAATTGGCGGTGGAGTTAGGGATGTGCAGTTTAATCCAGATGGTCAAACCTTAGCCTCTGCCAGTACCAATAACCAGGCAATTCTCTGGGATTTGGACTATGTGGGTGATCTCGATGAGTTGTTGGTGCGCGGTTGTGATTTTGTCCGAGGTTATCTGCAACATAACCCCAACGTCAAACCGAGCGATCGCGATCTGTGTGACAAAATTTGAACCGAGAAAGGTTTAATGGATACTAATTATGGCTGAGACGATATGCGATTCGCCAAGTTATACCTGTTGAATTGGGACAAATAATTATGAACCGACTATTGAACGCTCAATTAATAGTTGCCTTGGCTGGAGCATCACTTTATTTTCTGACTGGAGTGGAGCCAGGGATTGCCCAGCCTGACCAATATTGTGATGATCCGGGTTCAATTCCAGCAGCGGAGACAACGAGAAACTTAGAACTCGATACGTTTGGCATAGAACTCACCATCCCCTCCAATTTCAGAGCAATGCGCCTTAACAACGGCAACGTCAAAATTGTCGATCCAGGCACTTATGAATTATTATCTTGCATAGCTAGAGGTGGAGAAGCATTGGGACGTGGTTATGCTTACACGTTAGTTCGCAGCGTTGAAAACCCAAACAATCTAGAATTACGTCAATTGGTGGAACAAAAGAGTAGAGACCATGAAAAAATATCACCCTATACTTTTGATGGTAAGCAAGGCTATCTAGTTGAATATCGGAATCAAGAGGCTGTGGGAATTCCCGATGCTCATGCTGAGTTTTGGCTGAATATAAACGATGTTCCCGGAGCCGTTGTCATTTCTAAAAGCTGTGATTGTTCAGGAATGAGTGAAAGCCTGGTTTCATTACTTGAGCGCTCAAGTTTGCTCAGTAGTAGCCAAGCCTCAACTCCATAGCGCGATCGCGAACCAGACAGCAAGCAATCCTTGAAGTGCAGCCGACATTACCCTAAATTGCATGTCACTGACATAGCTTACGTTCGTAGTTGCGCTGTCTTCGCCATCAGCGCTCGTATCACCCATTACAAACGATGACAAACTCTTAAGTCGGATGGCGCTGACTTAAGCTGAGTTCGTAGTAGGCACTTTAGAGCCAGAAGAAGCGCTAAAGCGCTTACTACAAACAATTTAAACAAGAAATTGCACTTTATTAGTGATACTTCCGTCTTGACAAACTTAGAGATGTGGAATGTGGGATAAAATAATATTGATCGCCTAATTGGGTGGTTAATAAACTGCCCCAACCCGGAGAATTGTGAAAATGTCTGCAAGAGAACAACTTATTCAGGAAATTGCTCAAGCTCCAGATTTTTTAGTTGAGGAAGTTTTAGATTTTTTACTGTTTACTAAATCTCGTAAAAGTCCGACAAAATTTCATGACAAGCAAAAACAAATCCGTCCATTTGCCCTTTGTGCAGGAGAGTTTACAGTCCCCCCAGAATTTAACGATCCATTGCCTGATGAGATTCTTCGTGATTTTGAAGGCTAATTGTTCAAACAATGAAATTATTGTTAGATACTCACATTTTCCTCTGGTTTATCAGTGGTAGTCCTCAGCTATCAGCCACCTTTCGTGATACCATTCAAAATCCTAACAATGATGTTTATCTGAGTGTTGTCTCGTTATGGGAGTGTATCATCAAGTATCAACTCGGCAAACTCTTACTCCCAGAGTCTCCTGAAATTTATTTGCCCAAGCAACGGGAACGACACCAGATTGATAGTCTTGCTGTTGATGAGGCAAGTGTGGTTCAGTTAATCAACTTACCCTCACTACACCGCGATCCATTTGACCGATTACTGATCTGTCAGGCTTTACAGCACAACTTGACAATTGTGACGGCTGATACAGTAGTTATGGCTTATCAAATGGCTCAGTTTCTACGATAGCTGATCAAAAGAGCGATCGCGCAATGGTTGAGCAATTGCAAAATACAGTCTCGATCCAGGTGAATCTGAAGCGATCGCTTTAGCACTGGAAATCAATGCTGACTTGTTACTCATTGATGAGCGTCGTGGTAGAACAGAAGCGAACCGTCTGGGCATCCGGATTACTGGCTTGCTGGGAGTATTGGTGGAAGCCAAAAAGCGAGCGTTCATTCCTGCTGTTCGACCTTTACGAGGAAGTGCAATCTGCTTGACAATAGCTTTCATCTAAGCTTGCTCGGCTGCAATACTGTCCCAGATTGCTTGCACAAGACGAATTCTATCTTCAATGCTGAGGGCTGCTATTTCATTCAACGTAGCTGTGATGTCCATGCTGAGCAACTTAAATGGAAGAGTCGGCGGTATACCTCAAATATAGCGGACAGGGTTTTGCCCATGATGCGATCGCTCTTTGGGTACTGGTAAAGGCGATCGTTGTTTTACCGGATCATCTCTACTGTATGCGGATGGTGGTGTTGCTAGTGAATAATGAGATGTTGGGTTTCCTTAGTCAACCCAACCTATGGCTGTCGCGGTTATTAGCTCTGTTCGGATTCGCCTTTGTCAGTTTCAGCAGTGTTTGCTTCTTTAATGCGCGGCACCCGGAGAACCGAGCGCAGCGACAGAACTATTTATTCAACCGCTACTTAGCAGTCTAATGTACAAAAAAACCGAATTCACACCGCCCTATTGCAGTCTATGAGTGTCCTTATCTCTGAAGAAACCCTTCACGCCTGCCAAATGGAAGACCCAAGTAAGGTGTTTTGAGTCTTAATTAACCCATCAGAACTAATGACATGAACCACTAGTAGAGTTAGCTAGAAAGAGTCGAGGAAAGCTTCCCAGTTAGTCTGTTCTTCTGCTAGTTCTGTATACTTGTCATCCGCATCATCAGCCTGTGACTCAGACCAGGCTTGGTATTCAGCTTTCCAATCCTTATCGGTTTTAGACTCATGAAATCTACGGACTTCTTCATAGTGTGCCTGCATACATTCCCAGGCTTCTCTACTAGCCTCTCCCAATAGTCGCCTTAACCGTTGATCTATAGGAAAACCTCTCTGTTTGATGAAGTCTTCAAATAGTCCCAAGTGAAATATCCCGCCGTAGCTGGGATGGGGATCATTTTTTATGAAATCAATAACCGATCTTCCCCAGAAGCTTTCTACCAATGGATCTAACACTTCAAGAGAATAACTCAGCGTTAGCATATCCAGCGCCTTCACGTTCGTCATTGAAAAGTGAATAATTTGGTTTCTTAGTCTACCGAATTCACGGTACTGATTAAGCCGCTCAATCTTAATTCCTGTAGTTGCCCATAGCTGATTGGGCAATCCCTCATAGGATAGGGTGCGCCCGCCTTCTAGTAAATCAATCAGTGTGAGAGCATCCTTACTGGGGTTCGACTGGGGCAGTTTGTCAAAGATCAACAGTGGGTGTTCTTGAGCTATTCGAGCTTTTAACAGAATCTCTGCCGCATGAGCCGCATGTACCACACACATGAGCGTCTCACCTTGCAAAGCTTCCATAAAGGCATCACGAAAAAGGAGCATCCCCGTTCGTCTCATGTTTCGGGGGACATCCTTAATAGAAGCTTGATCCATATTCCTGTGACGGGTGAAAGACGACTGTTGTCAGATCAAGTTTAGCCTCTGGGATTCATCATTGCCCAGAGCGATCGCACAACAGTTAGACTGTTTCACTACTACTTGCTTGAGGCATCGCTTCAATAAGTGCCCGAAGCACCTTATTTACTGACTCCGGTGTTGAGAAAACCTCGGCAACATCCTCATCCAAAACAACGACGGTTAGCTTTGGCTTTCCACTTCGATTGGCAAAGCGATTGGGCTTTGCCTTTTTATAATCAAACTGGTACGGGCAAAAGCTCATCTTCAGAGTTTGAGGGTTGATCAAAAGGCGTTTTGTTCATAATCTTTAAGTTCCCTGCGAGTGGCGAGACGGACACTAATTCCTATAACTACTTCAACTCGCCTATGTAATAGGCTCAGACAGCAAACCAGACATTTCTAACACACGATCTGACCAAATTTTAGCTTGTTCGGCAACGTTCATCCGTTGTCCATCATCTGCCCAAATATTTGACCAGCCGAATTGCCAACGAGCCAGTTGTACTTGTAACTCAACTAAATCCGCAGCCTTTTCTATTCCAGCATCCATTGCTGTCCACTCGATGAAGAACTTGCTTTCTCTCATCAGATATTCGACAGTGTTACTACTAGCTCCACGCTGAACAAGAGATTTGATTCGAGCTAAGTTAGCAGCTAACCCACCTAAACGAGCTGACAAATCATCTTTTAGATACCGTTCGCGTAAAGCATTCCAGTCTTTCATACCCCTCCTAATAAGTTTTGAACAATTTGGGCAACCTGTTCCCGAATTTCAGGATTGAGAATTTCCATTGAACGATTATTTTGCCTCGGACGGATGTTGATCAGGGATTCGTATGTCACAGTTTGGGTATCTGGATACCAATCGGCTCCCCAGATATCTGCCTGCTGACTGCCATCTTCAAGCAATGCTGTTTCGCAATCTGCATGGAACTCTCCACCACCAGCGAGAATAGCACGCCGAATATCTACTGCCAACTTAATGTAAACACTCAGGGTTTCAAGCATTTCATCGATTTGCGCTTTCGTGGCGCGAGTACGGATGATGTGAATCATGCAAAATCCTTCTGAGTAAGCAGATCCATAGTTTATCAGGGAATTAGTAAAGTACAATTTTCGTTACATCCTGCATCTGCCACCCGGTTTACCCATGCTTTGTGACTACCTAGTACAAATCCTCACCGCCCGCGTCTACGATGTTGCCCAAGAAACCCCGCTAGAATACGCCCCCAATCTATCCACCCGCCTGAATAACAAACTCCTACTCAAACGGGAGGATATGCAATCCGTCTTTTCCTTCAAACTGCGCGGGGCGTATAACAAAATGGTACAACTCCCCCCCGATATGCTGGCACAGGGCGTCATTGCAGCATCTGCCGGAAACCATGCCCAAGGCGTCGCCTTGGCTGCGCGTCAGCTAGGCACCCAAGCGATTATCGTTATGCCTGTAACCACACCCCAGGTTAAGGTAAATGCGGTTAAAGCCCGTGGGGGAGAGGTGGTTTTGCAGGGAGAAACTTATGATGAAGCCTATGCCTTTGCCCGGAAACTGGAAGCCGAAAAAGGGTTAACCTTTATTCATCCCTTTGATGATCCGGATGTGATTGCCGGACAAGGTACGATTGGTATGGAAATTCTCCGCCAATATCAGCAACCTATCCATGCTATTTTTGTCGCCATTGGCGGCGGTGGATTAATTTCTGGGATTGCCGCGTATGTGAAACGGTTGTATCCCCAAATTAAGATCATAGGCGTTGAACCCATGGATGCGGATGCTATGTATCAATCCCTAAAAGCTGGGAAACGGGTGCGATTGCCCCAGGTGGGCTTATTTGCCGATGGGGTGGCGGTGCGGGAAGTGGGGGAAGAAACGTTTCGCCTGTGTCAACAATATGTGGATGAGATTATTCTGGTGGATACTGATGCCACCTGTGCCGCGATTAAAGATGTCTTCGAGGATACACGCTCTATTTTAGAACCTGCTGGGGCATTAGCGATCGCAGCCGCAAAAACCTACGTTGAACGCGAGCAAATTCAGGGACAAACCTTAGTTGCCGTTGCTTGCGGCGCTAATATGAACTTTGACCGTCTTCGCTTTGTTGCGGAACGGGCAGAATTTGGCGAACGCCGCGAAGCCATTTTTGCTGTAACAATTCCCGAAAAACCGGGGAGTTTGCGTCAGTTTTGTGAATGCTTAGGTAAACGAAACCTAACTGAGTTTAATTATCGCATCTCTGCTGAAAACGAAGCACATATTTTTGTCGGTGTTCAAATTGCCAACCGCAGCGACGCCGCTAAGATGATAGAAGCCTTTGAAGGGTGTGGATTCAAAACTGTAGATTTAACCGATGATGAACTGACAAAAATGCACCTACGACACATGGTAGGCGGACATTCTCCCTTAGCGGATAATGAATTACTTTACCGCTTTGAGTTTCCTGAACGTCCGGGTGCTTTAATGAAGTTTGTTGGTTCCATGAGTCCTAATTGGAATATTAGCCTATTTCACTATCGTAATAATGGGGCAGATTATGGGCGTATTGTCGTAGGAATGCAGGTTCCACCGCACGAGATGGAGGAATGGCAAGGGTTTCTGGATACTTTGGGTTATCGCTATTGGGATGAAAACCAGAATCCGGCTTATAAGCTGTTTTTGGGATAGTTATGACCAGAGATGTTGGGTTTCGGCGCGTCAACCCAACCTACAGGGATAGGCGATTATAGTAAGGGGAAATTGGGAGAGGTGAATATTAAAGCCGATGACACCATCAAGAAGAAGTTATTCTAAAAGAGCAGTAGTTTCTATATTTAAACTATGAGTGTTATCATCTCTGACGAAACCCTTCGCGCCTGCCAAATGGAAGCTGCCGAATTTAAACAAGAAATAGCACTATTGCTATTTCAAGCGGGTCGGCTAACGATTGGTCACGCCAGTCACTTAGCCCAGATGTCAGATGGTGCCTTCCGGGAATTGTTAAAACAGCGCCAAATACCCCTCTATAACTACGATGTTGAAGACTTTGAGATAGATCTAAAAAACCTGCGGGAATTGGGGCGGCTGTGATAGTCATTAGTGATACTTCCGTCTTAACAAACCTGGCGGCGATCGGACATCTTCACTTGCTTCAACAGCTTTATGATTGTATTTTAATTCCACTAGCCGTCTACCAAGAATTAATACCGTCTAGGTATCCGGATTACTGGCTTACTGGGTGTATTGGTGGAAGCCAAACAGCGATCGTTTATTCCTGCGGTTCAACCTTTAATGGATGAACTCATTGCTACATACCAGTTTAGAGTGTCTCCAGTTCTGTATAACCAAATTTTGGCAATAGTAGGAGAATTATAAGCCCTAAAAACTTTCCTGGGAATGCAGGTTCCATCCCATGAGATGGAGGAATGGCAAGGGTTTCTGAATACTTTGGGTTATCGCTATTGGGATGAAAACCAGAATCCGGCATATAAGCTGTTTTTGGGATAGTTACAGCAGATTGGCTGGTTGATGAGGTACAGTCTTCTTCCGCAAGATCCCCGACTTCTTCAAGAAGTCGGGGATCTGTCTGTGTACTGATTACCATAAGGAAAACAAAAACAATTAATTGGGCATAACATCGTCGAGCTTGAGCTGTAAGTTGGGCAAGAGGTAAGATGTAATTGTATCTCCCAAGCGATATTTTTGCTGCTGATACGTCCCCTGAATGAGTTGGCATACTGTAAAAGTGGGTTGTTTGGGGTTGCCAATGAATTGCCAACCGCCTAAGCCGCGAAAGTCTACAATCCAGAATTCGGGAATGCCTAGAACCGCATACTCTTCTACTTTTCTGGCATAGTCATCTTGCCAGTTGGTGCTAACAACTTCGGCAACGAGTTTGATTGTTTTGCCATTGCAAATAATTGGCTCTTTTTGCCAAAGCGGTTCGTTGCTGAGTTCGGCTTTGTCTAAAACAATGACATCAGGGCGTAGTGCTGTCGCTTCAGCAGCTAGGGGTTTAATTAAACAACTTTTGGGAATTAGCCAGTTTAACTGATTACCAATAATTTCGGCATAGATTCTACCCGCAATAGTCCCAGCAACTTCTTCATGAGGACCTGTTGGTTCCATGTCTCGTAGTTCTCCATCAATAAGTTCGTACCTGGGATTATCCCCATATTCTGCTATAAATTGGTCGAACGTTAGAAGTTTAGATGGGGTGTAAGTCATAGCATTTTTCGGGAAAGGCAGTTTTATTGTTTATTCTAGCTTGTAGAACTGGAAGCCTCATCTCTATGATTGTCTCATATCTAAATTCACCTTTTTTATTCACATCTTGCACCAGTAGCAACAATTAGCCAGGGATTCAAATCCCTGGCTCAAAGCTTGCATTCAGCTAAAGCTGACTGGATAAGAGTTTTAGTCCATTTTAATGGACTTTAGGTTTTAGCCCGGAATTTGAACTCCGGGCTCCGGGCGGATGTCTAGATCCTCTGGATTATCGCTTCTCTAAAATGGCTCGCATATTTGGAATAGCAGCTTCAATCATTTCCGGTTTCACAGATGTCTGTTGCCAACTTTCTCGCTGCTCAAGCTGCTGTGACCATGTTTTTAGAGATGGGTAATTGTCTAGAGATAAACCGAATTGAGGCAAGGAGGGAACCAATGTTCCCGCTACAATATCCGCTAGAGTAATTTGATTGTTCACAAAGTAATAATGTCCAGCTAAAAGACTTTCATAAAATTTGATAATCGTCGTTATGCGTTGCCGATCATTGTCAATTTTATCAGGATTAAATTCTAGTCCAACTAATTGTTTCATTAACGGAATCATCAGCGGCTGAAGTTCATTGACGGCGATCATTTCTACCATGCGAACCGTTGCGATCGCGTTAATTTCATTAGGCATCAATGATGGTGTGGGATACTTCGCCTCTAAATAGTCCAAAATAGCTAACGATTCAACAATCCGAAATCCGTTATCGATGACGACAGGAATTCGCTGAAGTGGGTTAATGGCGGTGAAGTCGTCACTCAGGTGATCTCCATCTAAATTCACCAAAATTGGCTCAAAGAGAATTTGTTTTTCCAGTAATGTTACCCAGACTCGGCGAGCGTTAGCAGAGATAGGATTGTAGTAGAACTTTAGCATTAGATTATCAGTAATTATTGGGGTTTTCAACAATCATACATACCCTCACTGGCTGCGGCTATATTCAACTCGTTATCAGCAGATACAAATGTCACACTAGGCAAACTGTTAGCCCTGCAAAGGACATTTATCGCACAACCTGCTGCTAGTTGAACGGCGTCGTAGCCTCTTAATCCGTGGGCTTCAGCTAATTCCATTGCTGAGTTGATGATGCTCTGTTGAATTTCGACGACTTGATATTCGGATTGTAGATCACTCTTTAATTTATGACATTTAACCAATGCACTGCTATCTATAAAATAAGCTGCCATTTAGCGGCGTTCCTCAATGATTGTCTCAGACATAGGCTTACCCTGCACCTGAATCAGACGCCGTTCAGGTTGCTGATGATTAGAAGCGTCTTTGACTTGTTTAACTAAACCAGAGGTTAACAGCGCTTGGTGAAATTTTGTGCGTTGAGCAGCTATTTCTTTGTCAGTAAGATGTTTTTGGATAGCCAGATTAAGTTGCTGTAGTTCCTCTGACTTAAGCATCTCTAACTGATTGAGTATTTGATTCAGGATTGTTTGTGGCATAGCCTTTTAGTTTTTCGTCATCGCGTTTGTCTCCTATTTTACGGCGGATACTCAAAAAGTATGGGAATTAATTTGGATTGGGTTGGGCGCGATCGCACGAACATGAAGGAATAGCAAGGGTTCCTGAATGCGCTGGGTTATAGCTATAGAATTGGGTTGGTTATGAATCATGATATGTTGGGTTTCGTTCCTCAACCCAACCTACAGCGATGAGCGATCGCACATTTTGCCTCAAGCTTTTCAATCCCTTGATTCCAATGTCGTTTAACCTGCAATTCTCAACGATATCCGCTAGGCTGACTCTCTCGTACATAAGATGATAGATTTTCCTTATGTGTGTGGCGATTGGTTTGATTTGAGGAAAACCTAGCTTCTAAGCTGGCTTAGTTGGGTTGAGGTTGCTTAAACCAACACATCTAGTTATAGTGTTAGAGCTACGTCTGATTGACTACTGAATACATATTTATAGTATTGTGTCAACTATGTTTTGCACTGACTGATACTATAAGATATCGCTATGGGGATCAAAGGCAACATCTGGCATAAATGCTATTTTGGTGCTAATGGGATGAGCCGCGAAGCGATCGCGTAGTTATTGACTGACAAACAACTGATCCACTAATTTTAGATTTATTTGAACAACTAAGGTCATAAAAGGTTACAATCAAGCTTGTGTAATTCAAGCCTATATTTACCCGGTTTACCTGGCATATTATGTGTGGCAGGTAGTTGATTAAATGTAGGTTTTTCAATTAAATTAGAAGTTTCGTGCAATCAAACACAGTTCTCAAGCCGACAACAATTACAGCCCCATCCATTCGGAAAGAAGAGTTACCCTTTACTCTTCAAGACTTGAAAACGGCAATTCCTGCCTATTGTTTTGAACCTTCTGTTTGGAAGTCTCTCAGTTATTTCTTTCTAGACATTGGCATCATCGCTGGATTTTATGCCATTGCCTATAAACTGGATTCTTGGTTATTTTTCCCCATCTTCTGGTTACTCCAAGGAACCATGTTTTGGGCGTTGTTTGTGGTGGGTCATGACTGTGGTCATGGCTCTTTCTCTAAGATTAAATGGTTGAATAACCTGATTGGGCATTTGTGTCATATTCCCATCCTGGTGCCCTTCCACGGGTGGCGTATTAGTCACAGAACCCACCATGCCAATACGGGTAGCCTGGAAACAGATGAAAGCTGGTATCCGGTATCTCAGAGTAAGTATGAGCAGATGCCGTGGTATGAAAAGCTATTCCGCTATTATTTACCATTGCTAGCCTATCCCATCTATCTATTTAAGCGATCCTCTGATCGCGAAGGTTCCCATTTTATGCCCAATAGTCCGTTATTCCGTCCCTCGGAAAAATGGGATATTGTCACCAGTTCCGTTCTCTGGGTGCTAATGGTTACCTTTTTAGGTGGACTGACGTTTAAGTTCGGTTGGCTATTTCTGGTGAAGTATTATCTGGTTCCTTATGTGGTGTTTGTAATCTGGCTAGATTTGGTCACGTTCATGCATCACAGCGAACCGGATATTCCCTGGTATCGGGGAGATGATTGGTATTTCCTGAAAGGGGCATTATCAACAATTGATCGGGATTACGGCTTTATTAATCCCATTCATCATCATATCGGGACTCATGTGGCGCATCATATTTTCTTGAATATGCCCCACTATCACTTGAAGACAGCAACCGAGGCAATTAAGCCCGTGTTAGGCGAGTATTATCGCTGCTCAAATGAGCCAATTTGGAAGAGTTTTATTCGTTCTTACCGGGCTTGTCATTTTGTCGCCGATCAAGGATCTCCGGTTTACTACGAACCTGCCATAATTCGCGCTCGAACTAAAGACTAGAAGGCGGATTTATTCCATTTGACTAGCCTCTTGTTAGGTAACCTGTAGAGACGTTGCATGCAACGTCTCTACAATCTAGAAAGCAAAATCAGTTTTGTCGTTCACCGACTAAAACAGTACCCTTTTTCCCTCGCGTAATCCGTAATTCCTCATCCAGATAAAGCCGTTGATCAGATGTCCTGGTTTATTAATCTTCCTTTAATCGTTCCAAGAATACCTGATAATTCTGAGACTGAGAACCAAATACATAGTCGGGTGATGTAATTGTCATGTCACTCCCACCCGTATTTCTTAGATGATTAACCGCCGCCAGCAACATTCTTTGCTCAACGACAATCGTCACCGCATACCAATCCTTGTCTTCCTTAGAATAAACCTTGGCAATCGTGGGTCCGCGTAACCCAGTTAAACCGCTTAATTCACTATGATTGACCAAATAGTTGCCAATCTCATCGGCTGACTTACCGCGAACATTCGCCGTGATTGAGACATATTTTTTGGCATTCAGATTTGCCTCAATTAATTCCAAGATGGTTTTAGTTGTATCCAGTTTCGTCGGATCGTCTTGGAGGAGGCGTTTATTGCCAATCAGACAAGCTTGAGACTTCAAAAGTGTCCCACCAGTAATCCGCTTCAAGCGGTTTTCTCGCAGGGTGGTTCCGGTACTGGTGACATCAGCAATCATGTCGGCATAACCCATACTGGGTGCGGCTTCCATGGCGCCTTGGACGGAAACGAGGGAAAAGTTAACAATTAGCTTTTCATACAACCAATCACGAGTCAGATTGGGATATTTTGTAGCAATTCTGAGGTTTTTTCCTTTTTCTTTAAATAGAAGCGTGAGTTCGGCTAAATCTTCAATCGAGGAGACATCTACCCAACTTTCGGGAACGGCTAATACCAGTTCGCATTTACCGTAACCCAAACGGTCATGAATAACCACGACATTATCATGACCCACGCCTTCTTCACGGACTACATCATAGCCCGTAATTCCTAGGTCAACGCTACCTTCTTCAACTTTGGTGAAAATATCAGCAGCCCGTTGGAAAAGTACATTAATTTGAGGGAGTGAAGGAATCGAGCCGAAATATTGGCGATCGCTGGGTCTAAAGACACTCATCCCACAGGCTGACAGGAGGCTGCTTGTCGAGCGTTCCAGCGCTCCTTTACTGGGGAGAGCGAGGCGAACGGGTGATTGGTAATTTGTCATTGGTGATTTGTCATTGGTCATTCGTCATTGGTCATTTGTGATACCCGCTTCTGAAAAAAAGCAAGCACCATCATTTGTCAAGTTATCCGGCTTAATCGATCATGAATATGCTTGGCGGCGTCGCTTACGGTTAACTGCTGCTGTTCTCCGGAATCCATCTGCTTGAGTACAACATTTGACGCTTGTCGTTCCTCTGAACCCACGAGAATGGTGTAGGGAATGCCTTGTTTGTTGGCGTATTGAAAGTTACTGGAAACACTTTTGCCTCTGAGATCCATGGCTACAGCTAATCCCATCTGTCGCAATTGTTGGGCAACGCTAATGGCATAACCTGCATCATCTTGACTGACAGGAACAACTAAAGCATCCATCTGTCGCTGTACTTGCCAAACTTTGCCCTCGGCTTCTAGGGCTAATCTCAGCCGTTCCATCCCGTAGGAAAAGCCAGTGGCTGGGGTATCTTGGCGTCCGCCGAAGGTTCCCACTAAGTCATCATATCGACCACCGCCGCAGATTTGTCGCTCCTGTTTGCCTGCGCCATGATAGATTTCAAAAATCATGCCTGTATAGTATTGCAATCCTCGGCTCAGTCCTAAATCCAGGCTAATTTGACTAGAATCTAGATTGTAGAATTCTAATGTCTTAATAATCTCACGCAGTTGTTCAAGTCCAGCATCATCAATGCCATGGGAACAGAGGAGTGTTTGGGCTTCTTTTAAGACTTCCGTGGGTTCTCCTACCAGTTGTCCCAGTTGACTCATAAACTCTAGCGCTTTACTGACTCTCTCAGTTTGATCTTGGCGTTTTATTTTGGTCAGCAGGCGATCAACAATCTCCTGGGCGTCGCGATTACCCGCCAATTCAATGTTCATGCTGTCTAGGAGATCCAGAATCGTAGTTTGGGCGTCGGATTCTGCCATTCCCTGAAAGAGTTGACTCAACCGTTGGCTGTGGACTGTTTCCGGGTTCGTTTGTTCTGGGCTGAGTTGGGGGTTGGAGGTATAGAGGGCAAAGGCGGGATAGATATCACACAAACGTTGTTCAACGGCGGATTTGCCTTCCTTGCGTAAAATTTCCATATTGGTTAGCAAGAAGCTACGCAAGCGACTTTCGATCTGGAGGTTATCCAGAAATTTAGAGATTACACCAATATGACCCAGAACGATTCGATACCCGCTTAATCCTAAGCGATTTAACCCTTGGGATGCGATCGCAATAATTTCGGCATCTGCCATCGCCCCTGTCGCGCCAATCAGTTCAATCCCCATCTGGTTAAACTGGCGGTAGCGTTCCTTCTGGGGGCGTTCGTAGCGGAAGGCGGAACCCGCATAGTAGAGGCGAATGGGTTGGGGAACGCCTTGCAGGTTGTCTACATAAGCGCGGACAACCGAGGCGGTAAATTCGGGGCGCAAGCAAAGGCGGCGGTTGCGGTAGATGAAGTCATAGAGACGGGGGGCGATTTCTTCACCGGATTTCCTTAAATACAGTTCTGTATATTCAATCAGTGGCACGTCAATTGGACGATAGCCGAAGGATTGGAAGCTTTGGCGCAGGGTATCTTCAAGTTGTTTGGTGATGGCGTAATCGTCGGGCAAGACATCGTTGACGCCCCGCACTCGTTCAATTTTGGTTGTTCGCATTTTGGTCATTTGTCATTTGTCATTCGTCATTTGTCATTTGTCATTTGTCATTCGTCATTTGTCATTTGTCATTCGTCATTTGTCATTTGTCATTCGTCATTTGTCATTCGTCATTCGTCATTTGTCATTTGTCATTTGTCATTTGTGATAATTGAACGGTTAGGTCGGGGCGGGTTTAGTTATATCAGGGTAACACCAAAGGTTAACGGTAAAACCCGCCCCTACAAAAGATATTTCATCGGAACGTCTTTACATCGCTTTAACGTTTACCGATAAATGGGTAGGGTAAAGTGGAAACAGCCACCACCTTTACCTTTAGTAGGGCAATCGACCCAGATGCGACCATAATGGGCGCGGATTATGCGTTGACACAAGGATAAACCAATCCCGTATCCGTCCTTGCCTTGATCACGTTTGAGTCGGAAATGATTCTCAAAAATGCGATCGCGATTTTCTTCCGGGATACCCGGACCTGTATCATAGACCGAGACTTGAACTTTTTGGGTGGTGCGGTGCAGCATCGAAACCTGAATTTTACCCCCTTTTGGTGTGTATTTGTTGGCATTGTCTAGCAGATTGACGATGACTTGACGCACCAACTCACTATCGGCATGGACAGGGGGTAAATCCTGGGGAATGTCTGTTTCCACAATCTGGGACTTGAGTTGGAACGACTCCTGCATTTGATTGAGAATATCTTGACACAAGGGTCCTAAAGCTAGTTTTCGGGGTTTAACGTAAAAGTCGGCGTTGCTGCCTTTGGCGGCTTGCAGGATTTCCGTAATCATGCGATCGATGGTACGGAGTTGGATACGCGCTTGTTCCAATAACCGGGCTTTTAGAGTGGGCGTCAATTCAGAACGAGGGGATTGACTGGGGTTGTTTTGACCTAATTCCAGGGTATCTATGGCAATGGATGCGGCGGTTAAAGGGTTGCGGATGTCATGGGCTAACATGGACAAAATTTGGTCTTTAAAATGGATATTTTCCCGCAGTGCTGTGTTTTCTTGGTTGAGGCGAAAAATTTCGTCAGTGAGTTGAATCACTTCGACGGAAGATGCCATGGAAGGTTTGGCGGATGAGCCATTCTCACTGGAGATATCCCCGTTAGCGGATGAGACCATCTGCTGGGTTAACTCGGCTTTATAGTCTTCGAGACAGCGTTGCCAGCGTGACCAACAGCTCTTCAACTGTCCGACTAAATTCGTTCCCGCTAGGGTTTGCCGGGGTTGGGGATGAATCTTTAGCAGGGCTGGAGTGGCTACAATTTTAAAATGTTCGGCTAAATAGGGCTGTTCTCCCACCTTCACAATCATCAGTTCAAACGGATAGTCCTGTTTCAAGGACTCCAGATAGTTGCGGATGTGATGGATAGGTTTCCGGGAACTGGGGCGCTCATCGACAAACAGCAAAAGCTGTAAGGTGGCTTCCCCATCCGGAGAGTTCTCATGAGCGACCTGCATGAAATTGGGTGTTAGCACTCTTAACTGGGGCAATTATAGGAGAACATTGGACTTGACTGCCTAGGGGCTGGGGGGTCTTTGCTTCCTTATAATTTAATCTCTATTTTAGATTTTCCGCAAAACTAAACGGTTTGTGAGGTTTATCTATCCTTTTGCTGTCCCTTTCGTCCTAAAATCTTAAATGACTGTAAACCTCCCAGGCTATCCTAAACTTTTCGTTATCTAGCAATTCACGACTTCTATTCACTATGGCTATCGGCTACGTTGCGCTCGTCCTTCACGCCCATCTACCTTTTGTGCGGCATCCAGAAAGTGACTATGTTCTGGAAGAAGAATGGCTATTTGAAGCCATCACCGAAACTTACGTCCCCCTCCTGCATGTCTTTGAAGGGTTAAAGCGGGATGGGGTGGACTTTAAAATCACCATGAGCATGACACCCCCTTTGGTGTCGATGCTAAAAGATCCTCTGTTGCAAGAGCGCTACGACAAACATCTAGCTCTACTCGAAGAGTTAGTTCAAAAGGAAGTCGAGCATAACAAACATAATGGTCACATCCGCTACCTCGCTGAACATTACGTTAACGAGTTCAGTCGAATTCGCCAAACCTGGGAACAGTACCAGGGTGACTTGATAACCGCATTTAAACAATTTCTCGACAGCAACAACCTGGAAATCATCACTTGCGGCGCTACTCACGGCTATTTTCCGCTGATGAAGATGTATCCCCAAGCTGTTTGGGCGCAAATTCAGGTGGCTTGTGAGCATTATGAGCAAACCTTTGGGCGTCCCCCGAAAGGGATTTGGTTACCCGAATGCGCCTATTACGAAGGGGTGGAACGATTACTCGCCGATGCAGGCTTACGCTATTTCCTCACCGATGGTCACGGGATCTTGTATGCCCGTCCCCGTCCCCGTTTTGGCACTTACGCTCCGATTTATACGGAGACAGGGGTAGCTGCATTTGGGCGAGATCACGAGTCCTCTCAGCAGGTGTGGTCTTCGGAAGTAGGATATCCCGGTTCACCGGAATATCGGGAATTTTACAAGGATTTAGGCTGGGAAGCCGAATACGAGTACATTAAGCCCTATATTATGCCCAATGGACAGCGCAAAAATACAGGAATTAAATATCACCGGATCACAGGTCGCGGATTAGGATTAGGGGATAAAGCGTTGTATGACCCCTATTGGGCGCGAGAAAAAGCGGCTGAAAATGCGGCTAACTTTATGTTTAACCGGGAACAGCAGGTGGGTCATTTGGCGGGAATTATGCAGCGTCCGCCGATTGTGGTGTCCCCCTATGATGCGGAACTGTTTGGTCATTGGTGGTACGAGGGACCGTGGTTTATCGATTATCTGTTCCGTAAGTCTTGGTATGACCAGGGAACTTATGACATGACTCACCTGGCAGACTATTTGCAGGATAATCCCACCCAGCAGGTTTGTAAGCCCTCTCAGTCAAGCTGGGGGTATAAGGGATTCCATGAATATTGGCTCAATGAAACCAATGCTTGGATTTATCCTCACCTGCACAAAGCAGCAGAACGGATGATTGAGTTAGGGCGTCGCGAACCCGCTGATGAACTGGAATGGAAAGCCCTCAACCAAGCGGCGCGAGAGGTACTCCTGGCGCAGTCATCGGACTGGGCGTTTATTATGCGGACGGGAACCATGGTACCGTATGCTGTCCGGCGGACGCGATCGCACTTGATGCGGTTTAATAAGCTTTACGAGGATATCAAGATTGGTAAAATCGACAGCGGCTGGTTAGAAAAAGTCGAGGAAATCGATAACATCTTCCCCAAAATTAACTATCGGGTTTATCGTCCATTGTAAAGATTGGGGACAAGGGGAGGGAGTAGAGACTTAGCATGATACGTCTCTACTTCGGGGCGGGTTTAGTCGCATCTGGGTGAGAGAATAAACGATAATAGTGAAACCCGCCCCTACACACCAACCAGGTTCCCTTGATCAAGGGTGGCGAAGGGTCACGCGCTTATGCCCTCGCGCCAAAACTCAAAACTATCCCCTCTGCATCCCCTTGGCACTATAACGACGGTTTTGATCAGCTTCAACCATTTGACAATCCTCACAGAGCCCAAAAAATTCTAGGGTATGATAGTAAATCTGAAAGTGGTGGTTATCTTGTAACTGGGTCTCTAAATTGTGGACAGGACATTCCTCGATGGGAATTGATCGCCCACAATTGAGACAGGTGAGATGGTGTTGATCCTGCAATAAACTGTAGAGGGATTCGCCAGTGGCTAGAGTCCGCATTTGTACCACTCCTTCGAGTTTCAAGGCATCGAGAGAGCGGTAAACTGTGGCTAGACCCATACCTTGCTTCTGCTTGCGTAACTCGATATGAATATCCTGGGCAGAGACAGCACGATTTAAGGTTTTGAGCAACTTTAAAATTCGTTCTTGAGAACGGGTGCGTTGGGCTTTCATAGATTTAGGGGTTAATCGAGGAAAAAGGATATGGACTATTGGGGATTAGTAATTCAAAATTTAAACCTAACAAGAAATCTGTAACCGAGGCTATGATCAACTGAGTACCCAGGGACTCTGGGGGAAAGAAATTGGCTGTCAAGTCGGGCTGTCGGGGGCATGAGACCTAGATAAGTGGCGTAGGGCAGCAATGTCTAACAGCGATGTTGGAAGCCCACACCAAATCAAAGATTATGGTGTGGGAGGATGTCACATTAAGGTAATCTAAAACCATTCGGGGGTGCTTGTGAATCATCAGTATAAGGCTCGAATTTATGTTACACTGCGACCTTCTGTATTAGATCCGGCTGGCGTGGCAGTCGAGTCCGGGATTGGGCAACTCGGCATCGCGAATGTTAAGCAGGTACGCATCGGCAAGTATATTGAGTTAATGCTGACAGCGGCAGATGAAAACCAAGCCAGTGAGCAACTCGATCGCATCTGTGACCAACTTTTGGCGAATCCGGTGATTGAAAATTATCAATTTGATTTGGATGAAGTACAGGTACAGTTAGGGGTATCAACATGAAATTTGGTATTGTGGTTTTTCCTGGCTCAAACTGCGATCGCGATGTTGCTTATGTCACCCAGGATTTGCTCAACTGTCCGACTCGGATGGTTTGGCATGAAGAAACGGATATTTCTGATCTGGATGTGGTTGTATTACCCGGTGGCTTTAGTTATGGCGACTACCTGCGCTGCGGCGCGATCGCTCAGTTTTCGCCGATTATGTCCCATGTGATTGCCCACGCCAAACAAGGTAAGTTTGTCCTGGGTATCTGTAACGGCTTTCAAGTCTTAACCGAAACCGGGTTATTACCGGGGGCATTAGTCCGGAATCGAGATCTCCATTTTATTTGCGATCGCGTTCCCTTGAAAATAGAACGCACTGACATTCCTTGGACTTCAGCTTACGCCACGGGAGACATGATCACATTGCCCGTGGCTCACGGAGAAGGACGCTACTACGCCCATACAGACACCCTGAAAGCCCTCGAAGATGGAAATCAGATTGTCTTTCGTTACGCCAATTCCAGGGGTGAAATCGACGAAACCAGCAATCCCAACGGTTCAGCGAACAACATTGCCGGAATATGCGATCGCACGGGTAAAATATTGGGGATGATGCCTCATCCCGAACGGGCATCTGACCCTTTGTTAGGCAGTGCTGATGGCATCAAATTATTTCACGGATTATTAGCGTTCATGAGTGAACAGCGACTCCAACCCGTCTAACCAAGTTTCTTTATGCTCTCTGAAATCGTAAATTAAATTCAATACTCCTAAGAAAGCCAGTGACTTCAGACAATCCCAACACCGGCTTGCCCATCAAACCAATCCGCTACCGAGATTGGTTAATTAGCACGAAGATGATTGACAGACGGTTGTGGTTACGTTGGCAACACCCTCATGAAAATTTTGCTCGCTATAGCTATCCAGTGACGGAGCGAGGGTTGACCGATTCGCTTCGTTATGCTAGACATCTGATTGATTTAATTATCGAGTTAGAAGAAGCGGAGTCAAAAGCTGCTTCATCGCGAGACTAAAATTCTATTAACGACTGCACCCACTGAAAATCACTCTCCCTCAGAGGTGGAACAGTCTGCTGTGAATAATCAATCGCTAGGTCTAAAGCAGCTTCCTGGTACACTTGTTTCAAGACCTCAGCTAAATTGACAACAGGTTCTGGGTCTGGTGGCTGCAATGGAAGCAAAAATTGGGGAATGGATTCACGCAGATTAAACGGGTAGAGTTCCGCTTCGGGACGGAGATTCGTTCGACTGACCAAAATGCGGTAATCTGATGGAACTGCCTCTGCCATTGGCATAAATTTTCCCGTCCTCAACAGATCAATTTCAACCAAGTGAGTAGCACTATTTAATACTTTTTGTCGCTTCTGCAAATACTTCTCTCTCCCTTCACCACCTCGTTTATTTTTAGGTGAGAGGATTTCTACAACCGTTACCACCCGACCTGTCTTGACTTCCCGAATTTCCAAATACCGTTCAGTGATTTCTTCGGTTAAGGGTATCGTCACCCGAATGGGTTTAGTTACAACCCCAGTTGCTGTGACAGCTACGTTGGGTGCTTTTTCAGGGGTTTTTGGGAAAACCGTAACATCGGGAATACCCACGAGTAAAGCATCCAAGTAAACCCGTTTCTCAATTGCTGCTCGATATTTGGGTACTAATGAGGGATTCAGATAACGTGCCAATTGAAAAATCAGCCAGGAGTGAACCTCTGACCACAAAGCTGGATTTTCCAAATAAGGGTTCATCCCTGGAAAAATTGGTGTCATAATCGTCATTTGTCATTTGTCATTTGTCATTTGTCATTTGTCATTTGTCATTTGTCATTTGTCATTTGTCATTCGTCATTCGTCATTCGTCATTCGTCATTCGTCATTCGTAAGGGTTTGAGGGCTATTTACAAAAATTAATACAGTGTGGTTTTCTTTTGTCCGACTACTTATTCGCCATAAATTGTTACCACAATTTGACGACGACGCGGTTTCACATCGCATTCTAAGTGAAAGATTTGCTGCCAAGTGCCTAATTCTAACCTGCCATTTTTAAGGGGTACGGTGAGAGAAGGTCCTAGCCAAGTGGCTTGCAGATGAGAATGTCCGTTACCATCATGCCAGGTTTGCTCATGTCCGTAATCCCGACTGGGTGGAATCAGTTTATTTAACAGTTCCGGTAAATCCCGTTCCAATCCCGGTTCAAACTCGATGGTGCCAATGGAGGCGGTACTGCCAATATTAAAGACATGAACCATTCCGGTTTGGATACCAGAGTGTTTAACAATGGCATTGACTTTATCGGTTAAGTCATGCATGTCGCCATTCTTATCGGTGGCAAGTTGAATGTAGTCTTGATGAACAGCCATTATGTTAATGTGGATAACTATTTCCTATTTAAGCAGGATAGGAGAAGATCGTCATTGGTCATTTATCATACTCCAAACCAGATCTCCGACTTCTTTAAAAAGTCGGGGATCTCTGTCCCTCACTTACTTGAGAACTATAAAAGTGAGATAAAATTTAATATCCCCAGGAGTTCAACCATGTTATTAGAACTTAATCGAATCACTGTACCACCAGGACAACGGGTGTTACTCTCAAATATAAGCTGGCAGGAATTTGAGACGATTTTAGCAGATTTAGGCGAACATCGTGCCGCTAGAGTGGCGTATGATAATGGAACTCTGGAAATTATGACACCGTTGTCCGAACATGAAAGTCGGAAAGAACTCGTTAGTGATTTACTCAAAGCACTTCTGGAAGAATTAGAGATTGAATTTTGCACCTTGGGTTCAACGACTTTCAAAAATGAGGCGATGATTAAGGGGATAGAACCGGATAACTGTTTTTATATTCAAAATGAAGCAGTAGTTAGGGAAAAAGATCGCATTGATTTAACCATCGATCCACCTCCGGATTTAGCGTTATAAATTGATGTCACCTCTCGCACGCATCCAGGTATATATGCTGCTTTAGGAGTGCCTGAATTGTGGCGGTTTGAAGGGAAATTACAAATTAATGTGCTGCGAGAAGGGAAGTATAGTCCGTTTGAAGTTAGCCCCAACTTTCCCAATTTTTCACTCATTGACGTGATTCCCAAGTATCTCAACCAATGTCGGACTTTGGGCAGAACTAAAACAATGAAAGCGTTTCGCGCTTGGGTACAAAAACAACGAGAGACGTAGGGGCGCACCGACGTGCGCCCGTGTCAACTTAAGCCATAACCCTTGCCCATTCTAATTTTTAGCCACCAGAGAAGGGCGGGTTTAATGTAGGGGCGGGTTTGACTACTATCTTTTTGGTTGCACCCAGATATAACTAAACCCGCCCCGACAAAGTTTTTGCCATAAGTTATCTGTAAAACCTGCCCCTACATCCCCTTCCCTTCCTTGGTTCCCCTGCTCCCCCGGCTCTTTTGAAAGGGCGGGTTTAGTCAAGTTATCAGTTGGGTGCAAAATGTTATCTGTAAAACCCGCCCCTACACCCCCCGATCTAAGAGCTTTTCACCTGAAGTTGACACATAAGACCGACGTGCGCCCATCAAATGATCAAATCTATCCCATTACCCAATTAATTATCCGTTTGAATCCGTAAGGTTAAACGCACTGTATCCATTAACCATTGGGGTACTCGCCAACTTAAAAGCGATCGCTTAATTACATCAATGACAACGGCTTCATTGAGGCTAGAGGCATTCTCATCCCACAATACCCGCACCACACGCCCCTTACGCACCGGAAACTCAAACACAAGTTCACCACAGTATCCCGATGGTAAAATCACCTGTTGTAGGTGTTGCGTAAGTAGGGTAGCACTTGACTTTTCTAATCCGGTAACGCTGAGAACTTGCAGGTTGGTAATGGTTTCATCCAGAACCGGGGGAGATGCGGTAGGAGTGATATCAACATCAGTACAGTTCAGGAGTGGCTGCTGGATGGAATCGCCTACAACCGGAGAAGACGCCCCATTAGTCGTGAGTGAGGGTGGCAAACCAGAATTGCCTCGCGATCGCCTGAATTTAAGTCCGAGGAAACGCATGGGAGATTGATCGAATATTCCTTCATAGGATACCCCTTCTGGCACCTCAACGGGTACAGAGACACAAATTCCTTTCCCTTGGGAATCGGTTCTGATTTGTTCACTGACGGCAACAAACGCGGTATAGGGGGCTAAAATCTGATAGGTTAAAGCCGTTTCGATGATTCCCTCAACCTGTGCCTTCTTCTCACAGTGCCACATTTGATTCATCAAATCTTTGATTCGCGCCCGCCCCCACAACTGCGCGATCGCACAATTACCCTCTGAATCAAATCTCAGGTGAAATTCCTGTTCATAACGCTTACCCCCGGTAACGGTTCCGGTAATTTTAAGAATACCCGTTTGTTCAGGATTCATTGGAGAAATGCGCCCAAATAAAACTAAGGGTTGTTGGGTAAACAAATCGGGAGGACTTGTCGGATAAATCATCGCCTCTCCCAGCCCTTGCCACTCTACATTTATATTCGTAAGAACGGGATTATTGATATGGCGCAAGAATTTTTCAGTGACGTCCTGAGTTGACTCATCCTGACGCACAATTCGCGATGTTCCTCGCCCTAATTCAGCCATCCGATTTAAGAGAAACCGATTGGGCGAACTGCCAACGCCAAAACTATATAAACGATTTCCGGGTTTTAGATACTGTTTGACCTCTGCCAAAATTTCTGATTCATTACCAATATAACCATCAGTAATTAATACAATACTGCGTAAACGTCCTTCGGGTGCAGCGGGGAAATTTAAGACAGCCCGAATTCCATTGAGTAAATAGGTGCCGCCATTTGCCTTTAATTGATTGATGTAGGTGAGGGCTTTAATCCGATTTTGGGGTGTATTGGCTAAGGGTTTGGCAGACAATTGGGTCGTGATATCGGAAAAATCCAGAATCGTAAACGTATCCTGGGGATTCAAACCCTGGATAAAGCGGCGCATCAGTTCCTGGGATTTGCGGAACGGATCACCTTTTTGAGATCCGGATGTATCGATGAGAAAAACGACATCTTTGGGGACAATTTCATGATCGGAATAATCCACCGCCGGAATCAAATAAAGGGCGAAATGACCGCCCCGTGTATCTGATTGCGTCAGTACCGTCGCCTGAGTGCGATCGCCTGCCACTTGATAGCGTAAAATCAGGTCTTTGTTGGGAATGGTGTCCTCTTCCCCCAGGAGTACGCGCACCACTGTTTCCTCATGTTCTACTTTGATTTGGTGCGAGGGGGAATTAATGTTGGAAATGGGAACCCCAGCGTCAATTTCCACGGTGATCCGAATATCATGTCCGGAACGGGTACTGGGTGGGATAATCGTAGGCATAATCCGTGACGCATCCGCCACGCGATCGCTATCCCCGGTTTCATCAATGGGAATCCCTGGACAAAATCGGGGTCCTACCACCATCGGGAACACAAATTCGCATTCACCACTGCTAAATTTCAGGGTATCAGTATAGCGAATCGTGACATCAATCCGTTCTCCGGGTTTAATATTGGCTAAAGATTGAGTAAAAATATTATCCCGTTCTTGTTCTAATAATCCAGCCGTTCGTCCCTCTTGGCGGGCTTGTTCATAAATTAGCTGCGCCTCTTCCCGTTTTTTAATCCCTCCTTTAATCACGCGATCGCCCAATTTTATTTCCATCTCATCCACCACCGCCGCATCGGGCAAAGGGAAGATATAGATGGCTTCTAACGGTTCCCGGAAGGAATTTTCAAAGGTTTGCGTTACTTCGACGCGGGATAAATTCCCCGCCACCTTCGCCAGCACTTGCGTATGCTTCAAAGGAAAAACCAAAGCATGTTCCCCCGTTTTGGTGTATAGTCCACCAAGGGGTTTATGAGAGCGGAGCGTTGTATTCATAACCATGAGTGCATCTTTCACCAATGAGGGGCATTTGTAATAAATGCTACTGTTGAATTTTGGCGTTTCAGGAGCAGTTGACCCCTTATGCTAGCGTTAGTGGTTTTTGTACATCCAGAGAAAATCAATAAATATAAAGGAGAGGAGTATAGCGGTTTGACGCCTTCCAGGGCGGGATAGGAACCATTACAGGCGTTTATCGGCGACAAAATAATAAAAAAAGCTAAAGCTACGCCGAAATCTCTATCTCAGGGATGAGAATGGAGCAACTGTCGCTTTCCCCTTCCTCTTGCTCCCATAAGACAGCCCGACAGCGCGATCAGTTTATATCACGCAGCAATCGGTGTGCGGTGCGTTGAAATCTATCGCAAGTGAAACAATACCACGATGCTAGTCTGATAGTGTCGCTTTCCCCAAAATATAGCTTTAGCCATTGAGTCTACTATGAACAGTATCACGATTCAGAACTTTGATGATGACCTGAAAAATCGCCTCCAAAAGCGAGCTGAATATTCGGGACGTTCTCTTGAAGAAGAAGCTAAAGAAATTCTCCGCGCTGTATTAACAGAACAAGTTCCTAAACCCTTAAATTTAGCTTTGGCTATCGAGCGACGTTTTGCCCATTTTGGCGATTTTAAACTGCCGATGATTTATAGGGAACCCTTACGCGAACCTCCTAATTTTGACGAGTTGTAGAGACGTTGCATGCAACGTCTCTACTAAATGATGTGTCCTAACCGCTATCGCGGTTGCTATAAATGATAGTCCTTGATACAAATGTTGTGTCCGAACTGAACTCAACCAAGCTGCTCAATTGATGCTCGCTAACCGTTCTAAACAATTAAGTAAAAATACTCAGTTGACTAAGGGTTCGCAGCAAGACGACGCGAACTTTTTCTGGACATATCTCCTTACTGTCATTGGTTTATGCTTATTGAGAATTTAAACATATATATAAGGACTTACGCACAGCCTCTATTCGTAGTGTCGTGACCCAGCTTAAGTGTGACTTTATAAAAACGCTACAACCCTTATATTACATGGCTTGGCGCTAATTTGCTATTGCACCATTTTAGCTGGGTCACGCCAGTAGGGTGTGTTAGCGCAGCGTAACGCACCTTCGCCCTAAAAAACTGACGCTATTCGCAGTCCGCGATAGCGAGAGCTTCACGCACGGATAGACCCGAAATCCATCTAGCCGTTGCTGGGTAATGTTTTGGCAACAAGAAAAAGTTAAAGACAATCAACATACTCCTGGAGTGTCACCCAGGTGATTATCATT
>NZ_JAVJQN010000092.1:0-30580 GCF_040218245.1 Coleofasciculus sp. E1-EBD-02
CCTTTGCACAAAAAACAACGCCCCAAGCCCGATGGTTGGATACAGCCCTATTTATTTTTTAAGCTATATTAAGCATTGCTCCCCAACCCAGACACCATAAGACTTGTGGATTGTTAAGAAAGATGTGACTAATGCATAGCTCTTGTAGGGGGGAACGAGGGGGGTTGGGAGAAGGGGTTAGGGGATGAGGGGGAAATGTCAAGGAGTAGACAGACACAGCTTAAAACCTTGTCAGTATTGGTTTTCTACCTTAAGGGACTTGTGGCTTAATAATATACCAATCAAGCTTGGCTGAGTTGATGAATACAGCTTTCCTCACTGGTACTTTATTTTTACGCAGATCCCTAAGTTGACACCAATGACTGACGTGCACCCTTTACACCCGACAAACTGTTCAAAATGTAAATTGTTACCTACTACCTATTCATTTTTCTATACAATAGAGAGAGATGGAATTAGCAGTATGAACCCCTGCTCTCCATCCAGGTTTTACAGGCGATACCCCAGTCAACAAACGGTTTCCTAAACAAATCTCAATAATCTTTCAGGAATCCGTCCGATGGGTGATGTAGATTAATACAGACTTTGACAAAGGTCACTCATCCCCCAAGAGGGTATCGCGTATACTATCTGCTAGAGGAGAAGCCCAGTTATCTAACCTGAGACAGAGTGTAAGCCCAAAATGCTGATAATTCTGTAAAAACGGAAACTGGGGCGATGCGTTAGCAGTAAATCTCAGTAAGGGTTTCCTGGAAAAACAGGTAACCCTTCGCGGTGAGAAAAACGAAAACGCTGTTATCCGGTCATCAAGGGTGGGAATTCTAGTAATAAGTGATGACACACTTCGATCAAGTGTCGTTATCGGTCGTAATCTAAGAGATCACTATGCCAGCCACTCCTTTTGCCGACACTGAATTCGACCACGACCAGCCTACCTACAGCTTGGATTTGCAGGATACCCACAGCGATATGGACAATTCTGTGGATGAATTCGTTGATCCAGAGATGGAAGAGGATATCGACACGACTAGCTTTGCTAAAAGTGCCAACCGCCGTACCACTGATTTGGTGCGGTTATATCTTCAGGAAATCGGTCGGGTTCGTTTATTAAGACGAGATGAAGAAGTCTCAGAAGCCCAAAAAGTTCAGCGCTATATGCGATTATTGGACTTACGAGGGAAGTTCGCCACACCAGAGGAGCCAGTTATTGAGCATTTCGTTCATTTAATCGAAACCCATGACCGTTTAGCCTCGCAGTTAGGTCATCGTCCCTCCTTAGAACGCTGGGCGACAACCGCTGGCGTGGATGTGGCTACCCTGAAGCCAAGTCTGGTGGCGGGAAAACGGCGCTGGGCGGAGTTAGCCGAACTGACGGTTAAGGAACTGGAACAGGTTCAAGCCGAAGGGTTGCAGGCGAAGGAACACATGATTAAAGCCAACCTGCGCCTGGTGGTGTCGGTGGCGAAGAAGTATCAGAATCGCGGGTTAGAGCTGCTGGATTTGATTCAAGAAGGTACCTTGGGGTTAGAACGGGCAGTTGAGAAATTTGATCCGACGAAGGGGTATCGGTTTAGTACCTATGCCTATTGGTGGATTCGTCAGGGAATTACTCGCGCGATCGCGACTCAAAGCCGGACAATTCGCTTACCGGTTCATATTACCGAGAAGCTGAATAAGATTAAGAAAGCCCAGCGGAAGATTTCGCAGGAACAGGGGCGCACCGCTACGATTGACGATATCGCCAAAGAGTTGGAAATGGATGCGCCGCAGGTACGGGAAGTGCTGATGCGAGTTCCGCGATCGGTTTCCTTGGAGATTAAAGTCGGGAAGGAGAAGGATACAGAACTGGGGGACTTACTGGAAACCGAGGAAACCTCCCCAGAAGACGTATTGATGCGAGAGGCTTTACAGCGGGATTTACAGCAACTCCTAGCTGATTTAACCAGTCGCGAACGGGATGTGATTTGTATGCGGTTTGGTTTAGGCGATGGACATCCCTACTCCTTAGCTGAGATTGGGCGGGCGCTGGAACTGTCTCGCGAACGGGTACGGCAAATTGAGGCGAAGGCGTTGCAGAAGTTGCGCCAACCCAAGCGGCGGAATCGGGTGCGGGATTACCTGGAAGCGTTGAGTTAGGGGATTTCCCCACACATTGTAGAGACGTTGCATGCAACGTCTCTACATGTACGGTTCGCGGACTAGCGGGTCTCCTACCCAACCTCCAATCACTTCTTCAAAAAAACCAGGCATCCATTCCGTTTTGGGTTTGGTTGGTTGTAAGAATTCAACGTTTCCTTGATAGAAACGTTCCATAATAGCTAATAACTGGATACCTCTAATAATTACTTCCTCTGGTGACTTGTATTTTCCTGCATCAACCTGACGTTGAATAAACTGTTCTAGTTCTGGAGTTAAAGACACATTCATTGATTTTTACCCTATATCTTGGTAATTTTTACTAAGGTTGACCCTTCCTACTCCTGAGGAAGACATCCGGTAACTCTAGCATTTAAAAGAATGTCCAGCGATGACTAAATCGACACCAAGCTGCATATCCTCCACTATATTATTACTTGCCAGGAGCGCTTGGCAAATGACAGACTACGGGAATCCCAGTCTGTTTCGCGAACAGGTGTGATTCCCTGGAACGTCTTCACTTTCGTTTCGTTTATGGTATCCTTGGGTTTAGGGTGCGGCGGTTGTTCTAACAGGTCAATGGATCGGGTGGGTCTTTTTGAAATGTTAGCACGAGCGAGTTAAGCGATCGCCCACTCATGTAGGATACAGTCAGCGTCAACAAGTATCAAGACATTGGCTGTGTCTGCACAAAGATACTGATTTAGCAGATGTGTATAAAAAATCTGTTAACAAGTCAGCTTTTTATAGCTTGTTTTGATTGAGGGTATTGTTGAATGTAAATTCTGATTAGTACTTAGAAAAAGACAAAGTAGGAAAATGAATCACAAAAAAATTAAAGTTCTATTAATTATCAACCAATGCAAGCCTGATGGTCAATCTGTACCTTTAGAAGGATATAAGTTTTTTGAAAATATCAGCAAACTTGTCGATGTAACACTGGTTACTCATGGGATGTATCGAAAATCTATAGAAAAGATAAAGACAAAGGACAATGATATTTACTATATTGTTCCTAGCGATTTAATCAAGAAATACTGGCGAACTATCCCAAAGTTGCTAGGTGTGAATAAAGGAAATTGGCCCCTACGTCATACCGTTAATTACCCTGTTTACGCTGAATTCAATCATAAAGTTTATCAAAAATTTGCCCCCAAAATAGTCAGAGGAGACTATGACATAGTACATGCGATAACACCGATGAATCCGCGATACCCTTACAAGATCGTTAAGGCATGTCAGCAGACTCCTTTTCTGCTTGGACCGGTGAATGGAGGTGTACCGTTTCCGCCAGGATTTAGAGAAAAAGCAAAAGAAGAATATGCTTATCTCAACTTCTTAAGGGCTATTGGTCGAGTTTTAGTTCCGGGCTACAGAGAAACTTATAAAAAAGCTGACCGGATATTGGCAGGATCAACTTACACCTTACACCTATTAAAGGGCTTATTTAAAATTTCCGATAGTAGGATAAGCCTGTTTTATGAAAATGGAATTGATAAAGGTTGGCTGATAGAAAAAAAATATTTCGGAAACAAAGATAAGATACATCTATTGTTTGTGGGTAGGTTAGTTCCGTACAAGTGTGCTGATCTCGTCATTGAAGCCATTAGTAAACTGGAGCGAGCAACTCAAGAAAAAATATTTTTGACAATAGTAGGTAAAGGAGTAGAGAAAGTTAGATTAGAAAAATTAGTGCAAGAACTTCGGTTAAGTGAAAGAGTACACTTTACAGGTCAGATTTCTCAACAGGAAACAGCCAACTACTACAGACAAGCTGACATTTTTTGTTTTCCTTCAATAAGAGAATTTGGTGGCGCGGTGGTGTTGGAAGCTATGGCTTGTGGACTTCCCTGTATTGTGGCAAATAATGGCGGCATTGGTGAATATGTTACGGAGAAAACGGGGTTTAAAATTGAACCGCTTTCGAGAGACTATTTAACCCACGAGTTAACCAATAAAATTAAAACTTTAGTGGAAAATGATAAATGGCGAGAAGATATGTCAGTTAAGGCGATCGAAAGAGTAAGAGAATTTACATGGGAATACAAAGCAGAAGAAATAGTTAATATCTATGAAACAATGATTCGTCAGAAAAGTTCAAGTGGGGAATAATTCAATTGCCTTAGTCCCATAGTTATGCCACTAAACTTTGCTGATAATTGATAAACTGGACAGGAAACCGACTGCAACTTGTTGAGTGGAGGTGAGTTCGATGAAGCTGGGGCTAATGATTACAGAGTTTCCAGGTCAAACCCATGTCGCGATGTGGCGTGTGGGTCAAGCAATGCGTGAACTGGGGGTTGACGTGCAGTTTTTGTCTACGCGCCGTGCGGCTGCTGAAGCAAGATGTCATGATTTTCTAATTGAAGAAGCGACCCGAACCCACTACATTTACCCGCCCAATCCTGTAGCGGTGTTAGTCGCAATGATGGGTTCACCGTTTGGGGTTTGGCGTTCCTTAAAGTATATTACTGGACTTGAAGAAAGCAGCTTCAGCAATAAATTACGCTATTTGTTATTATTGCTTTGTGCTGCTGACTTAAAACACTACTGTCAGCACGAAGGTATTCAGCATGTTTTTATCCATTCCTGTGCAGATGCTGCTCATATCGGAGCTATGGGCTTTTTGCTAGGGGGAGCAACTTACAGCTTGCGGTTGGGGGGAGCTTTGGGTACTTATGGTCATGATCATTTTTCTAAGATGAGTCATGCAGCATTTATCGCTGCTGCAGCTAAACCTACACGTCAGCAGGTTCTTGACGAGGTTAGCATACCTGCAGAGCAAGTTTATAGTGTTTGGTTAGGTGTGGATACGCAACGTTTTGTGCCACCGCCAAATCGAGAATTTGAAGTTGGAAAATTACGGCTGATTACTGTTGCTCGCCTGAATGTTGGTAAGGGTCATCGCTATGCTATTGCAGCTGTAAGACGTTTGCTCGATCAAGGTTTGGATATCCACTACACTTTAGTTGGTTCTGGTGCTTATGAATCAGAACTGCACCAGCTCATTGATAAGCTTGGTTTAGGTGAAAAAGTGGTATTGATTGGGGCACAGGGGGAAAGTAAGGTGATCGAGTCTCTGCAATCGAGTGATGTTTTCGTGCTGCCCAGTACCAGTAAGGGAGAGGCTTCACCCGTTGCCGCGCTGGAGGCGATGTCTTGTGGTTTGCCAGCCGTATGCAGCATTATTGGAGGTACGCCGGATATCGTTACTGATGGGGTTAATGGATTTCTAGTCGAGCAGAAAGATGAAAAAGCTTTGGCTGAGCGTTTATATCAGCTAGCTCAGGATATTGATTTACGTAAAAGGATGAGTCAATCAGCCCGTGAGCGTGCTGTTGAGTCCTTTGATTGCCGCGTTAGCGCTCAGCGGATACTTGATGCGATTAAGACTCATTGTCATTGCTTCGATAGAAGATTACACGCGCAATAAAAATCTTCACTTGAGTAGTCACCAGTATATTTTTCAAGGACAGTTATTCCCGTCACATATTATCCTGGCTTGGCATTGGAAGTATGCATTTCAAACAATTATAAGGCAGGGGGAAATTTTAGGCGATAAACGATATGTGATGCTTAAGTATGAAGATTTGGTGGCAGAACCAAGATCTCACATTGAAAGACTCTGTGAATTGTTGAACTGTAGAACTGACTTCATAGATGATATGTTAAAATTTCAGGAGGATGCCAAAAATTTAAAGGTACGAAAAGAGTCCAGTAAAAGCTTTTCATCCCATCATATTGAGACGACCAAGAAAATAAACAAACAGAGAATTGGACGATATAAAACGACGTTAAGTGAACAGCAAATTGGAGACATTGAATTTATCTGTGGCGACATGATTAAGGATATAGGGTATGAGGCAGTTACTAGTAAGATATCAGTAGCTAGACAAACTTATACAACTTCTCTATACAATCTACTACTGCTGTCTTGGAAGGGATTACGCGCAACTCGTCGGATCAGAGGGAGTTTATAGCAGTTCTTGTTTGGTTTGAATGCAACAAAGATTATAGGTAAAGTTTGGGTAGCACCGATGTATACCTTATCCATCTCACAACTCCTCAAGCTCACAACTCCTCAAGATTCGGGAACATCCACTGCATCCCGTTCTGTTCTAATCCACTTATTCTCAGGTTTCACTAGAAAAGCCAAATATAGGGGAATTTTCCACAAGATATAAAAGGGTACAGTCAACAGCGTCTGTGCTGGTATATCTTCACGGCAAAACTTAACCCATGCCCCAATAATTGATAGTAAAATTAATAGTCCTTCTAGCCCAACAAAAATCGCTGGTATCCAGGATAATCCCAAAACCGCCGCTAGTAAAGTTCCTCCTATAGCCGCTACCCAAATCATGACTAACAGGGAAAGGGGAGGTACAACTAAATCAAGAGCGATCGCGAATAAGTCAACCCGTCGCTGAAACACAGACTGGGTAAGGAGTCGCGGGACTTGGGTAAGTAAGGTTTGTAAATGTCCATGTTCCCAACGGGTGCGTTGAGTTTTGGCGGCTTCCTGCTGCTGGGGGAGACATCCGGTGACTCTAGCATCTAAACAAAATAGGGGAGAATATCCAGCTATGGCTAAATCGATGCCAAGCTGCATATCCTCGACTATATTATTACTTGCCAGGGGCGCTTGACTGATAACTGACCAAGGAAACGCCATTCCGGTACCCATTAATAAGCAGGGGAATCCCAGTCGCGCTAATCCACGAGGACGAACTAAGTTTTTTACCCGAACCGATAAGGCGGAAATGGTATCCTTGGGTGTGGGGTTAGGGGGTTGTTCTAATAGGTAAATGGCTTGGGTGGGTCTTTGAGAAGTGTTGGCGCGTTGAGCGAGTTTCGCGATCGCGCCTTCATGTACGATACAGTCAGCATCTACGAGTACCACGATATCCGGTGGGTCGGTGGCTAAGTACTTTATCCCGTAGTCTAAGGCATATCCCTTACCTTGGTGTTCTGTATCTTGGCGTTCAATTACCGTTGCGCCTAATTGACGTGCGATCGCGGCGGTTTCATCGGTACAATTATCGGCAATAACCACCAGTCTGTCTTGGTCGGCTAACTGGGGTACTATGGTTTTTAGGGTCGTGCTAATTCCAGAGGCTTCGTTGTGGGCGGGAATTAACACGGTTAGGCGGGGAGGAGAGGCTGGGGCGGCTTCTGGGTGTTGACGCGGTGGGAAGAGGGCGGCGAAACACTCGATAAACAGCATCCCGATGGGGACGAGAAGGGAGAGTGCGATCGCCAATAGGACTATTTCCACGATAATAAGCCAGGGTTGATTGGTTAACATGACCCGGAAACCTCGCTGTGTCTGGAACTCTGGGGAATAGGGATAGTGCGATCGCTAGGAAGTGGTTTGGGAAATCGGTGTTTCCCAGTCAGAATTCTCTTGAGTTTCTGACTGAGAATGGGTAATAATTCTGGCAGGGACTCCTACGGCTGTTGCGTCGGCTGGCACATCACAAAGCACGACGGCGTTAGCCCCTATTTTGGCATGGTTACCGACCTTAGCCTCATAAAAGATTCTCGCACCCGCACCGATATCAACATGACCGCCGATTTTGATATCCTTACTTATGGTGACCTGTTGCATAATCAGGCAATTGGGTCCAATCGAAGCCTTGGGATGAATGACAACCCCATTGGGATGAGGTAGGAGTAGTCCCCCTTCAATTTGGCAGTCTAGGGGAATATCAGCGCCCGTAACCACACTCCAGAAGCGATGCTGGAGGACGTTAACCCGACGCAAAAAACCTCCAATAAGTCCTCCTTTTGCATACCACTTTTGATACGCACGGATAGATTTGAGGAGTTGGCGGCTTGGGTCCCACCAGCGGCGCAATTGTTCGCGACTCCAATCGGGTTCTGTTGCAGAAATGTTGGGGACAGTGACGGATTTAACCATTGTCCTGAGTTTTTCGGGATTTTATGATCTTAGCAGGTACGCCCACGGCTGTTGCGCCGGCTGGCACGTCACAAAGTACGACAGCGTTAGCGCCAATATTAGCATCATCACCGATAGTTAGGTTACCAAAGATTTTCGCACCTGCACCAACGTTAACGCGATTCCCTAATTTTGGCGCATCGAATGGATGCTCTACGTAGCGATTGCCCAGGGTAACGCCTTGACGGATAATACAATCATCACCAATGGTACAATCGCCGTGAATCACAATCCCATGTTGATGTTCGATGATCACACGACGACCCAGTTGAACGCTATAGGGTAATTCTATGCCGTAGGTATTACGGATTTTACGATACAATGCTCGGTAGAGAATACTAAATGGCGCTCGTAGGAGTTTGGGTTGAATTTGCATTCGCCAGACGCCAAAGCGCTGAATCGCAACGGCGCGGAATCCGGGTCGAGTCCAGTCGCGATCGTGGGCAATCCAGTCTTCTTTGATTTGTTGCCAGAGTCCCAGATTCTGCGGGACTGATTCTTTGGCGATGGTTTGTATTTTTGGTTGAGTAACCATAGTTTTTCTTATGAATTTAACTATTATCGAGGGAATTTTCCTGACTTGGGAAATTTCAGATAAAAAAGTATCTAATGGATTTAAGTTTGTAACATACCTAATTAATTTATTGTCGGGTAGGGGCGCACTGACGTGCGCCCAGAAAGGATAGAAGGACTTACGCTTTCTTGGCATCTAAAGAATCATTCGTAGGGGCACGATATTATCCATTGGTGTCAACTTAACTTAAGGTAAAAACTAATACAAGGTTTTAAGCTGTGTCTGTCTTGTCTACTCCTTAACATTTTCCCCCTCATCCCCTAACCCCTTCTCCCTCCGTGGGGAGAAGGGGGATCGGATTCTCTTGCTTCCCTCTTGCTCCCCTCTCCCAAGCGTGGGAGAGGGGCTGGGGGTGAGGGCTGGCGTGGGAGAGGGGCTGGGGGTGAGGGGTTTAGCGTTGACACGGATGGATATTATCGTGTCTCTACGGGAGTGACACTATGATACACCGCCTTTGAGGAATACGCTATTGCGGAGAAAATCTCCCAGGAGTTGGGGCGGATCAGTATCGGGTTTACGTTGAATCCCCCGGCGTAAGCGCCACAGGCTAAACCCTGAAGCCCAAAAGATATCAGCACAGGAGGCGTACAGCCAACCGTAATTTTTGATAAAATACCGTCGCCGGGAATCAAACCAGTATTGGGGGCGGCGCTTTGGTGGGCGTTTGGTATCCGTGACACCGGAACTTTGTCCAACCAGGTGGACAACCCGACTTTCAGGCACATACCAGCAACTCCAATCGGCTTTTTTTGCCTGTAGGCAAAAATCCATTTCTTCGTAGTACATGAAGTATGATTCATCCAGTAAGCCTACCTGTTCAAAGACTTCCCGGCGAATAATCATACTAGCACCCGCAACCCAGTCGGTGGGACAAGCTTGTTCGGGAACGGGGGGCCACACGACCCATTTTGTCAATACTTTCGAGACTAAACCGAGACGTAAACTGCTATCGAGTTCACTCAGGGCGGTGTGAAAGCGAAAGGCTGAACATTGGGGGGTGCCATCGGGATCTTCTAAGCGACTTCCGGCGATTCCCACGTCGGGATGTTCGTTCATGAAGTTGACTAAGGTTTTGATGGCATTAGGGCGTGCGATCGTGTCTGGGTTTAGGAGTAGGATGTAGGGAGGGGGATTGTCTGACTCTAGGGCTGGACGAATGGCGGCATTGTTGCCGAAAGCGTAGCCGCCGTTGTGGTCTAATGGCATGACCGATGCCCAGTCACTCCAGCCTTCAGTTTCTATAGCAGTGCTGATTTGCTCAACTGAACCGTCGCCAGAGGCGTTGTCGGTAACAACAACGTGAGTACCGGGTAAGGATTGGACTTCATCGACTAGGGAACGGAGGCAGTCGATGGTCATACCGGGGGTGCGGTAGTTGAGGATAACCACCAATAAGTTATAGGAAGGATTAGGTTCCGTCGAATTATACATAAAAGTTTATTGGAAATCACTGGGCTAAATCGAGTCAAACCTTGGCGACGCCTATACTTTAGCTGTTGCCCGGTTTAAAACCGACAACCTATACAGCAAAGGAGGTTCAGCATTTCCTTTTTATTGTTAAACGCCCAACGTTTTAGCCACAGCATCGCTACCCCTCTTACTCCCCGACTCCGAACTGCGAAGGTTCCAGAAGTCAGCAGGTTTACCATAGTACTCCAGAAACTTACGGGTATCAGCTTCCAGAATATCTGCCACCCACTCACGATTCTTAGCATCCCATTGCGGTCGTCCCTCGATTTTTCTGAAGAACAAACGTTTTTTTAGGGGGTTACGTACAGATTCGGGAATCAGCTTCACCGCCTTGCGAAACATTGAGACTGAGCGCAAGCGAGAAAGGGTGTTCCTGGGAACCCGTTTGCCACTGGTACTACCCATATATAGATTAGGGTTCGCTAATGGCACATCGGGATCGACATCAAGGAACTCGAAGCAGTGCCGCATGACGGCATCCGGATTCGCTTTAAAATCTTCGTAGAAGATGATGTGAATGCGCTCATCGGGAAAATGAGCTCTATAAGCATTGATCTGCTGCCAATAGTTGGATGCATCTACTAGCCAGTGTCGGTTAAGATGGAGTGCTGTATTAAAATCATAGTGTACTCCTTCTCCGCCGTTAGCTCGCTTCTGGAGCCAGAAAGACTCGATCCGACTAATGGGATCGCGGACTAAGTAGATGAGTTTCAAATCTGGGGCATAAGAGACTATTCGGGAAACTGTCTCTGGGAAAAGCTCCTTCACCGTGTAGGTGTTGCTCCCCTCACCTCGCATCTTTTTATCGCCCGCTTCATCATAGAGCGATTCGTACCAATCAAATCCGCGAGCATAGACTTCATCTCGGGAGAAAAAATGCGGTTCTTTACAGGCAATCAGGCAGACATCAGGATGTTGTCTCAGATGATTACAGATGGTAGTCGTCGCGCATTTGGCGGCTCCAATGACCATGTAGTTCGGTTTCATTCTGCTTACTCCCACTTGTTTACACTGTTTCCGAAATCAGGATAGATTTAAGCGTAGCGCCCCAACCCCGTGAGGGATCATAAAATTGCTCTTGCAATGCCAAACAGTTCCCTCGCTTTTGTTCGTAAAACTCACGGTCATCACACAATTTGAGCAAGGCGTCACCATATCCGTTGATATCATCGGGTAAGACGGCTACAACTCCCTCCTGCACATCAGATAAGGCAGGACAGACATCTGAAGTAACTACAGGACGACCGGATAAAATCCCTTCTACGACAACCTTATTGAACCCCTCTCGGAAGCTGGTCTTAGTTGGTACAATCACCACATGTGACCGCCCAAACATTTCCCGCATCTTCTGCTTATCACAGTGACCGTGACAGATAAAGGAGGATTCAACTCCAGCTTGTTGAGCAGCGAGACGCAGGGATTCGAGGGCTGACCCTTTACCACAAAGGTTAAACTGAATATCCTGTCTGCCTTCAGCCGCAAAACGCTTGGCAACTTCTAGCAGATCAAACACTCCTTTTGCCATCTCCATCCGACCGACAAACAACACCCGAAACGGGGAATGTTTTTCGTCTGGCTCATCTATCCCGGCAAATTGGGTGCGGCGGTAGTAGGGGAAGAATCTGAGAATGGGTCGATGGTTTCCCTGAGTCAGTTGCTCCACCTGCTCGACTATCTCATCGGAGATGGCTATTATTGCTGTGCAGTGGTGAGCGAACAAACTACGACTCACGTTGAGCATCCATTCCTCGATACCTTTGAGAGGGGTGTACTTGCACCAGAGAACACAGTGCAGTGAAGGGATTACCTGTATCCCCAATAGAGGAAGTAGGGATAAGACAAACCAGTGTGTTCTAGCATCACCGACTACCGCAACATTGGCTCGGAAGCGGAGGGCGGAAGCGATTAAGCCAAACTCGTATCCTAAGCGACCCAAGTGATAAAAAATGCCTGATGCTCCGCGCAGGGGAATCGGACGCCCTTCAAGGGTGAATTGACCGTCACGGAAGAATTTCTTGTCCTGAGTCGGAGCAATGACGTAAGCCTGTGCATCTAAAGTCCGACACACTTCATAGAATTGACTGGAATAGGTAATTGATACCTGTGATGGATCATCCTCTCCCTTAACCCAATGGTGATAGGTGCTAATTACATCTCCAGGACCGGGTGCGTATAGGAGTCGAAGTGGTTTTGACATGGGTTGAGTTGGGTTTTATCGGCGTTTTAATTCCTGAATGGCTTATAACTCACATCTTGCACTTGTCTCACCAACCGCCTTGGGTTTAAACCCAAAGAACCAAAAGCTATAAGTCAGCTAGTCAGCTTTAGCTAACTGGATATTGATTTTAGTCCACTAAAGTGGACTTGAGCTTTTAGCCAAGAACTTGAGTTCTTGGCGGATGCCAGAGCTTACTGAAAATGGTGTAAGATATCAGTTATTCCCTATCTTCCAGCGTTGAAGTACCTCCTGATTCAAGTTTACCTCATCCTCACCAACTGTAACGAGTACCCAGTCGCTGATAGAGTTTTTCGTTAAAAGGCACAACATACTCCTGGAGTCGTGTTAGGAGTATTCGATTCCGGATTAAATTCTTGGTCAATCGCCTCTGTAAACGCTCTTGTATCTGCTCTGTCTCGCAAATGCTTGAGCGGTAGATTGGAGTAGCTGTGATACATCTGCCATGCTGAGTAGGCTCGATCTACAGGATTTCTCAGGATGGCTATCATTTTAATGTTGCCTAAGTCCTGTTTGATTAGCTGAGGAATATGTTCGTAGTAGAGATAACTCGGTGAGTCTTCAAAGGTCAGTTTATTTCCTTTCCGCAGTTTAGAAGGGAAATGCCCTAGATACCAGCCGAAGCCCTTGCTGTAATTTTCGGGATTGTCAAAGTTGTATCTGCATCGGGTGATGAATATGCAAATTTGACCGCGACTAACTTTGCCAATAAAGATACTTATAAACAGTTAGTACGATTATCCAGGTAAGAGTATGACACCCGCTTAAACTGGGATAAATGGGCAGAAAACTTACATCAGATTATGGTCAATACTCTTGAGGGAGATGAGCAGGAATTGTCGATCCCAGAAACTCAACCAATGACTCTAGTGCAACGCGGCGGAAATAGGTGAGCAACTTTGTAGGTGTGGCGGAGTTGGGGGAGCATGTCAGGAACAGCGCTAAAAGCAGGGGGAGCAGGGGAAGCAGGGGAAGCAAGAGAATGCTCTTGTGAATTGTTCTTTCTCCTGTAAAAGCTTAGGGAGCAAGCTTCACGATCAGTTTGTGTCGAACGGCTCGAAACCCTAATTGGCAAAGGTTGTGGCTTAAGTTGACACGGATGGGCTACTCCCACCACTGAGACAGAGGGCTGCTATCCAGAATGCGCTGGACTAACTCGATCTGCTCTGGCTCTAACTTCTTATACCATGCCGTGGCGATCGCGGTGGAACTTGATGCACTTTTGGCGATCTCCGCTTCGATATCCTTTGTCCAGGATAGATGACATTTCTCATATAGATGTTTTGCCACATCAACGGGATTAGCAACTAAGTCCTCGTAGACAAGCTGCACATAGTTGGGACGTCCCTCACCCGCCGTGTGAATGGTTTCGCTAGCATAACGCCAATACCACAACTCCGATTCCTCGACAGACATGGCGTCTATATCGCCAAACCGTTCAGCCCACTCCGGTTCATATTTTATAATTCGCCTAAGGCGTTTCCGGTTATTCTGCTTAACCACCGTAATATCCTGATCCGCCCAATAGCGACGACTCATCGAATTCAAAAATCCACCCGGATGTCGGACAATATGAATCACCAGAACAGTAGGACGATTACGTAGAACCCAATCCGCCCAGGCTGGCGCCATGTTAATCTTTAAAACAGTCAAAGCTTGCTTCAGGGCATCCGGGTGAGCAAACCACCAAGGAACGAACCATTCCGGTTGTCCTAAACCAGGAAACACAGGGGAAAGGAACTGACGTACCCGACGTTTCCCCAGAATCAAACCCCCCCCTAACCGACGCACAGGTTCATAGATATGGGACTTCCGACGAGTGCCAATTCGGTCGCGATCGCCCATACTTAAAGAAACTGAGGCAACCGCTTGATCCCACTCAGAGGGAAAAGAATCATCAAGGGGGTATCGGACAGTCGGCGAGGGGAATTGGGCGAGAGGGGAATTTTCCAACTCATTCGGTTCATTGCGACAATGAGTATCGGGGCTCAGGTCGAGGAGGTCGAGTAACCAGTTTGTCCCCGAACGCCCTTGTCCTACGATTAAGATATAATCTGGCATCCTAGCCTCCTTGTCTTGGTTTCACAATCATACCAAGTGGCAGTTAAGCTGTTCGGCATTTAAACCTTAATGTCAATAATGACGAAATCCTTGTAGTGCGAGCATCTTGCTCGCTACTAATACCCAATTTAAATGCATGATATTATGTCCGGTTGAATACTCACATTTAGGTGGAGACAAGGCAGAGGGCAGAAGGCTCCAGGGCAGAAGGGAAGGAGGAAGGTTGCAAGGAAGAAGGATATTACGGTTATTTAGGCGGACATGATATGACAGCTTAAACAGATCAGGCACATCTCTACACTGCTCCTATCTTGCTCCCCTCTCCCAACGTTGGGAGAGGGGCTGGGGGTGAGGGCGTTTCCCTATCAATTCCGAACGTATGAGCTCAAGTTAATATGGATAGCAAGGTGAGCATATCAGCGCAAGTCGGTTGAGTCCTTGGAACGTAGGCTCTCGCCTTCTCGTTCGCTTTTGGCGTTTCTGAAGGGTAGAGTAACCCAACTTGGGGAAAGCCTGTTGGGTTTCGCTATTGCTCTACCCAACCTACTTGAGCGTTTTTTGCAAAACTGACATGCTCCCATAGCAAGCCTCGCGCCCCAACATTTAAGTGTCATGACGTTTGAGGTTCAATCTAGCACTACTATTGCCTCTTTTGGATTAACGCAGACCTTGCCACCAATGGGCGATTACCTCTCATTTTTGCATGAGCCTTTGTCCCTTGCAGTATCAGCCCTGCTATTCCCCCACTAACCAGGGGAAAGACTGGGTTAAACATATCATTTATCAGATTATCATTCATATACAGGGTTACAGTAACTGCCACCGCAATAGCTGGTGCGACTTTAGGATTAAACCAGTATTGAGCCGGATAACGCCAACACAAGACTACCACAGGTAGCAATAGGGCGGCTGTTATACTGAAAATGCCCACTAATCCCCTATTGCCAAGTGTGATCATCCAAAAACTATCAGTGATGGTCTCATCTATAGGTTCTCCCCATCGATTATATTCATACACACGATTTCGGTTCCACCCGCCCCAGCCAAAAATTATTCGCTGCCTTGCCTTGTCTCCCAAAAGTTGCTCCGCATCATATCGGAATTCTAATGATCCAGCTCGTTGTTCATTGGTTATCTGGCTCACAAAGGAAAGAACCTGATCCTGCTGTTGCGGCGTAAACTGTCCCATGGCTACATAGGATTGGTAGAAAAAGATACCCCCAATCAGAAGTAATAAGGGTAGGGCGGTGCGGAGCCAGCGGGCGGCAAATAGGATAATCAGTCCAAAGCCACACAGCAACCATGCTCCCGTTGATTTACACAGGATAAAAGTAATCAGCAACAGGGGTACGAGCCAACCTATGGGTATTCCCCAGACTTTTTTAATCACCCCAGCTTGCCACAGCCAAATTCCGACTAGAGTGGCTGCCATCATCCACACGCCCACAGCTAAACCGTGCTGCATAAACACTTGCGGTCTAAATCCGCCATAACGCATGGTTTGTAGAAAGCTATGGGGAAAGTAACCATACACCATGTTGTGGAGCTGGGGACTCATACGGACTTCATACAGGCATAAAGGCACATAAACCATGCCACCCAGGAAAATGGCAATTGCCAACAGACGCAATCCTTTAAGATCGTTAAAATAGATACGACCGAGAAAATACGGAAATCCCCACTGTACCGTTTGACTTAGAGTTTGTGAAAGACCATCATACAGTCCCAAACCATTGCTCAGGGATGAAGCTAAAGGACATACACACCAAATTAGCATGGGCAGATCAAGCCAACCGAGTTTAAAGGAATGGAAGCGACCCACATCAAAGATGCAAGTCGCCAGCAAAATCCCATAACTTGCTGCTGATACTCGACTGTAGTCTGGCAAACCGACAAACGAAAATCCCGCTTTCTGGGGTAGAAATAGCCAAGCGCCAATGAAACCAATAACCACTGCCTTCTGTACTGGAAACCGGATAAACAGGAACAACAGTAGTGGTATCCAGGCAAGCATTGCCAGTTGAGCTTGGGGAGTCATAGGTTTAGCTTCAAATAAGCGCTAATTTAGTTTTTGTTAAGCTTAACAAATAATTCCTAGTTTGTCATTGATCAAGGTTTTGATAATATTTACATAACGTAATTTGTAGGGGATAAGCTCGAATAAATTAAACCACCCTATCTGTGAGATTAGTCTAAAATCCAATGCTTAATTTTGGAGTGACAAAATCGTTTCCATAGCTTAAATATAATTTTTCCCAGTCGGGTCTTATTGCATTGAAGCTGAGTCAACTTAATCTGCATCTGCCTATCGAAGGGAACAGTTTGCCGACGCAGCGCATCAGCCGCAATCCATTGTCCAAATGCCTCAGCGGAGTCAAACTTGAGGTTTCTGGCGCTTAGGGCTGAATCGGGTCCGAGACGCCCCGATTTGGTTTTGACATTCATTGGCGATCGCGGATCATCCATATTGTGAGCGTATAGCAAGGGAACCGGATATCCACTAACCAAACCATCCACAGACATGGCATATCGATAAACAGGAAGACCATGACGGGTTTTTTTCTGGTAGCGAATCAGGTAATCGCGTCGCCCTAGAAAAGATTGCCCCTGAATTCCCATACAACGGAATACCCGTTCACCGGATAACTCAACAATGTTTTGTTGGGCAAGAGTTTCGTTCCAATCTTCCGGCATGAAGATCCAGCAGCCTAACATGCCAAACTTTGGTTCTTTGCGGATCATTGGCGCGATTCGTTCCGTCCAACCTTCTGGTAGAAGTATATCATCATCAATCTTACCAATGACATCACTGGTAGCTGTTTCAAAGAACCAGAGACAAGGCTGGTACTGAACAGCATTTTCCTTGTTGAAATGGCACTTGACCAGGCGCGGGTCGTTGATTGAGGCAATCAAGTCGGCTGTGCCATCGGTGGAGGCATTGTCCCAGCAATACAAGCGAAAGTCTGACGGATCGGCTAAAAGATTCGGCAGTGTCTTTTCCACATACTCCCGGCGGTTCCATGTAATTAGCAGTAAATCTACGGGTTGAGACATAGGATACAGAACTCATAGAAACGCCGATTAGGATTTAAGAAAGACTCCTTTTTGGTAAGGGTGAGTTGTATTAAAATGTTATCGGTGATACCTTCTTTATAAACGGCTAAACCCGCCCCGACAAGTCTGCTAAAGATTTTCTGTAACTAAGGCGATCGCTCTGGTGGGTACCTTACACCATTTTAGCTGTGCTATTCCAGTAGTGGTATGGCACACTGATGAGGTACATTCTCGTCACCCTCGTTTCCAGTTCTGAAAAGGGATTCCCCCCTATAAAACGTTGGAAGCGTCGTTATAAAACGGCAGGCAACAAAGGAAGCCTACTGGACTGACACAGCTAAAATTGTGGAATAGATTTGACGCTTAAACTGGGCGCAAGCCTTGCGCCCCTACAATTCTAATCTACCATTTTAGGTGTGCCACGACAGTAGAGTCGGTGTAGGAGGACGTAACTCAGTGATGCGAACGTTTACGGCGCTAAAGCGCAACTACGAACCTATGACTTGAAAAGCGCTGTAAGCTAAATGGTGCTGACTCGCATAGCCTGGAAATAAATGAATTATAATCGCCATAGCGGTTAGGACGCATCATTTGGTAGAGACGCGCCATGGCGCGTCTCTACAACAGTTCGTTTGTCCTAATTGATGTGTCTACGGCTATAACTCTTTGAACCCGTTTCAACGGGTTTCAGCTTTTAGCCCCAACTTTAGTTGAGGGCTTAAGTCTAAGTCACCATCCACGCAAAGCGCAGGCGAAAACCTTCCATGATTCCACCGCTAGGGGTTGTCTGGCTAAGGCTAAGAGCGCGTGCTTTCTTGCTGTTGCCAGATTACCTGATCCTAATGCCCACCACGTCCATTGACGGTGTAAGCCGCTGATTGACTTGGACGGTTCACTGCTACTATCCGATAGGATGGGCGGTTCCAATCCTCGGCGCTGATGGGCTTCTATTGTGGCTAAATGGGCGCACTGTTTTTGTTCAGAACGCCGAGAGTGACCGACACTCGTGGGGTACAAGCGGAATTCTAACAGTGTGTCTGGCAGATTGGCGAGTTTGCCAACTTCTGCGAGTCTTAAGAACAGATCTCGATCCTGTGCGTAGGTAAACTGTTCACGATAACCACCAATACTTTGCAGGACACGACGACGCATCATAACGGCTGGATGACCAATAATCCCAGCCTGACCCGCCATGTATGCCGCATCAATTTCTTCATGAGTAGTTAGTCTTGAGCAGGTAAAAATGGGCATCCCTTCAGGATCAATGACTAACATGCGACAACCAACGGCTACATAGTCAGGATTTTCGTCTAAAAAAGCTACTTGTTTGGCAAATCTATCGGGTAAGGCAATATCGTCAGCATCCATGCGAGCAATATATTGTCCTTGAGCATAACTGAGTCCCTGATTGAGTGAAATAGTCAGCCCCTTATTGCTCCGGCTAATCAGTTTAATCCGTTCATCCTGCTTTTGCCACCCTTGCACTATGGACTCAGAGTTATCAGTCGAGCCATCATTGATGATGATAAATTCCCAATCCGTAAATGTTTGACTGAGAATACTTGCTATCGACTCGTTTAAGTAACGACTGCCGTTGTAGACCGACATGATAACACTGATTTGGGGCGGCATAAGAATGGGGTTAATGATATTTGGCTAGAATTACCATTTTTCCGCAATTTTATACTGAGTTTGGGTTAGCCACGTATTTTATATACTGCACACGATCACAATCTGAGTAAGCTGTCATGCATTTAAATTGGGTATTAGTAGCGAGCAAGATGCTCGCACTACCATCCTTTCGCCATTATTGACATTAAGGTTTAAATGCCGAACAGCTTATTTGTCATAGTCCTGAGCGAAGCATCTGGTGAGATTATTCACTCCGCTTCAGTTCCTTCGCTTCGCTCAGGACTCAGAATGACAGATTATGACTGTGCAGAGTATAATCCAGTCCGCGTAGGCGGACTTTGTTTGTGTAGCAGCGATTTTAATCGCCGTGGCAAAGAAGTTCCTAACGACTGGACACAACTGAATCAAGGAAAGAGAATAACAGACTTTGATTAAGCCGTGCCTCTTCTTTGAGTTTATACCAATTCTGATCGCGAATGGATACTTGACGGCGACTGCTTTGGATAGCACGGTCTATTTTATCCATAACTGTATCTTCAGTTACACTATTAAGCCTGGTGCATTGTGAGGGGCGATCAATCTGTCTGTAGAAACGAGGTGTTTTCTGATGATTGGCAAAGGACTCACAGTAGACACCTAAACCGTAAGCTACGATGCCAACATGAAGCTTGGGGGTTAAAACGGCTGATAATTGAGAAATTAATGCCGTCGTTTCCCATAGTCCATGGAACGGAAATTCTAAACATTGCTTGCCCGTAGAACTCTGAATTATTTGGGTTAAATTGTTACAGGCTTTCTGGGATGAATGAATATCCCCGTCATCTGAAAAAAGGATGGGGATAACATCTGAAGCTGAAGTCAAAGACGCTAGTAAACTTTTTCTCAATAAATCGGCTTGAGGATTTTTTCTCAGATAAAGGGAAGGTTGATGAATGCCCAACAATATCATTCCTTTATAGGGGGCTAAGCGTTGAGTCACAACCTCAAGTGCTGCGGTGGGAATATCTGTTTCATTCAATGCCAAAGCCGCATCTGGGGCAACGACCATAAGAGAACGAATATTTAATTCTTCTTGTAAAAATTGCTTTGATTCTATATTGCGAACCGATAAGACTCTAGCATTTTTGACAATGCGTCTGACTTCCTGTCTGACAAAGATATTGGAAAGAGGACCCGCTTCTACTCCCAGGATTGCATAAGGAATCTTCCGCCACAGACAAATTTCAGCCGGTAATACATGCAGGCGAAAGAAGCGTTTATTCCATTTTCCACCAAAAGTCTTATTGCGGTTACTTTCAGGTTCGCCAAAATATCCTCCTCCAGCATAAATTAGGGCTTGCCAATGTTGGTTTTGTTCTAGACCAATAATTGCCTTAGGGAAATGAGTCCTAAAGCTATCTCGCTCTGCCTGGGGGACTAAAGGATAGACAATGGTCTGATTGACTTTGCTTTTAATCCAATTCTCAAAAATTTTGATTAGCAGTAAGTCGCCAAAGTTATTATTGTAGTAAGCACCATGAAGAGAAATCATGACATGTTTGTGGCTGTTATTTCAAAAGTACGGGAAAGCTAGCATGATTACGGGCTTTTTACTAATTGACTAACGATTGGACAGCTTACCGTCATATCTGTTGGTTTATTTAGACCAATGGGATAAATCTCGATTTAGAAATTCAGACAGTCTTTGATTCGGTTCCTGGAATCTCTCTAACAACATCTGACGGGTTTCTGGAAGCATTGGCTGAGGGTCGTATTGTTTCTTAACCTGTTCTCCGTAAGCGGTCTTCCTTAACAGCTGGTAAATTTTATCTCTCGACGACTTAGGCAGCAACATCCTCACTGAATTGGCTCCGGGTATTTTACGCAAAGGAGCAAATAGGTTGGAACGATAAATATTTTCAAAATGTTGACTCGCTTTATTGGCAGCCACCTCATTTTCTGACATTACATCAATTCCATCATCAATACCAATAAAATTGAAAACTTTTTCCAAGGTATCTTTAGGCTGCTGAACCAAGTCATCCATTAACAGAAAAAGGAATGCTTCCTTAGGAAAAAACTTGAGATATTGTTCTATTTGCAACATATAATCACTGCCATCTAGGGAAACCGTTGTTTTTTGAATATGATCTTCAAACGTTTCTTGAAAATTTAATTGGCGATTGGTGCGATTAAGATGTACATAGTAAGAATATGCTCGTTCTACCGGATGTCGCATAATGTAAATCATCTTTACATCAGGCAGATGTTTAGCGATACGCACTGCCGATTCTGGAAACTGCGGATACTTGGTATAGTCTGTTGTTGCCTCACCGCAAACTTGATCAGGTCTAGCCCGACTGAACAGTGAAGCATACCAGTCAATTCCTTTGGCATAAATATCATCGCGGCTAAAAAAATTAGGTTCTTTGTTTCCTTTTTTGCCAAAGATTTCAGGTTCTTTACATGGGTTATAGAATTGCGGATGCTTACATAAATACTTAAATAATGTTGTTGTTCCGCACTTGGCTGCACCTATAATTAAGAAGTCGGGTAAGCGCATATTTTTATTTCCGAGAATGTTGAGTTTTGCGTTATGTAGAACAGCTACCAGGTACGTGAGGTACACCCAAATGTAGGGGCGCAAGGCTTACGTCCTCCACATCCACACAAGTACCCCATCCTGATGAGAAATGCTATATTACGTGTAAGAACTAACTTGAGCAACTAACAATTCACTTAACTAAGAACAGAATTATGTACAATTAGGCGAAACTTTACTTCTTGAACATAATTTGTCATATCACCATTTATTTATGTTTCCAAAACCACTTCCTGATAACTCCCCGACTTAACCACCCTTCCCTTCTCCAACATATATACGCGATCGCAGTTTTCAACCGTAGACAATCGATGAGCAATCACAATTAGGGTTTTCGTCCCCGCCAGAGCGTTAATCGCCTCAGTCACCCGACTCTCTGTCTCATTATCCAATGCTGCTGTCGCTTCGTCCAGCACCAAAATCTCCCGTTCATGATAAATCGCCCTAGCAATGCCAATCCGTTGGCGTTGTCCCCCGGATAAACGTACCCCCCGTTCACCAACCCCCGTCTTTATCCCATCCGGTAACTGCTCAACCAATTCCTCAAGCTGCGCGGCTGCGATCGCCTTGTACAATCGTTCCTGATCAATCTGCTCATCAGGAACACCAAAAGCAATATTCCGTTCGATTGTATCATCAGTCAGAAAAATAGACTGGGGAATATATCCGACCAGATCTTGCCAAGAGCGCAGATTCTCATAGATGGATACACCATCGACTTTAATATCTCCACTCTCTAGCTCTAAGAGTCCCAATATTACATCTACTAACGTTGTCTTTCCCGCTCCCGATTTACCAATTAAGGCAATGGATTCCCCTTTCTTAATCTTAAAAGAAATCTGGTCAAGAGACGGATCTGCCGCCCCCGGATAACGATAGGTCACATCCATCAGCTCTATTTGATTCGCGAAACTCAAAAGGTTCCCGTTTTGATTTCCTCGCTTAACTGATTCTTTCGCTGTTGAATCGCTTAAACGTTCTAAACGATTATGGACTTCTCGTTTCTCTATCTCCTTAAGATCCAAGTAGAGCATATCCAGCGCATAGCTTGAGGTTCGCAGTTTCGCCATTGACTGAATGAATTGATTCGATGCCGGAATTAATCGCACTGAAGCGACGGCAAAGACCCCCATCACAGCGGTTAAATCTTCTCCGCTTTCACTAAAGAAAACTTGAAATAGAGAGACAAAAAGGACGACAAATACAATTAAACTGGTTTTAATAAAAATGTTAGGCAATAGATTAGACGCTTGAGACAAAGTAGCTGCCCTAGCATATTTCTGAACTTGCGCGTCCATTTTATTCTCGAAATACGATTCACAGCCAATTACCCGGGTCTCTTTTAATCCGCCAATACCGTGATTGATCGTGCGAATCATTTCCTTTTGAGTTTTGGATTGAATTTTTCCCCACCGCTTAAATTTATATCCAAATTTATTAAAGACTAAAAATGTCGGTACTAAAATCACCAAAATCATCACAAGGAGTAAGGCATTATTATAAGCCATTAACCCCATTAAAACCCCGATCACAATACCATTTGTTGTAAACAAAAGCAAGGCTAATAAACAGCCAGTAGTAAACGTGTTTGTTTCACTCAGTATATTCTTGATAATGTTGGCTGTATTTTGTTTTAAGTAAAATGTATAGGGTGCTGCTAAATAGGCTTTAAGTAATCGGGCTATCAGTCGGCTTTTTTGTTGGTAGGTGTATCGATAAACGTAGGTTTGAGCTGAAAAATACAACAGGGCTTGCAGACAAAAAGTTATAATAATGACAAATCCGACAATGGGAATAAATTGCTGAGGTGATTCAAATCCTGACCTTCGATAAGCCCAGTCAAGTACAGTAATACTTTGAATCGATTCTGGGTTAGATGCTAGGCTGATAAATGGTCCGACTAAACCAATCCCAAAAGCTTCAAGAATTGAGGTTAAGATAAATACCAATAAGAGGAAGATAAGACTTTTCCGGCTGCCCGTTAGAACATATAAAACTTTGGAAAGGTACTCAATCATCTGGATAAGTGTTTGTTTTAATTTTAGAGTCTATTTACCTGAACTGTCAGGGATGGGGAAGGGCGCACATCTGTGCTATTTACCTGACTAACCGCCAGCTAGGGGGAAGGGCGCACGTCTGTGCTCCCCTACGGATGACCTTTTTTGATAAACGGGATTTTCTTTGATCGGCAATACACATAGAATGCTGAAGGTGGGTTGGCTTATGACCACACTGTTGGCTTTATGGTGGAAGGCTATAGCTCAATTCACTGACAGTCGGGTAGGGTAGCCAGTCTATCCTAATACTCTTCCAATTTTAGAGGATAAATAGCTCAACTGTTAACCCTTGACTCCTATGAAACACTTTTTGTCACAGAGGGTTGAGGAGAGGGCGACCCGAACCCATTCAGTAGCTGGAGTTGTTAATTAGTGCAAGCGGGTCGCCCCTACCTTACTTTTCACGGTATGTGGTGCAACGAAGGGAGGTAAGTTTTGACCCTTCGCTTCCCTCGATGACATGACGCCTCTCGTGTGTAGGGGAGGGTTTCACGACTATCTTTTCGGTTCCATCCAGATGTGACTAAACCCGCCCCGAATCAGGGTTCTAGACTTTGTGAAAACTCAGGTCGCCCCTACAGGTTCACCCCAGTTTTTGGGCGACTAAGGTTATCAAACTAATTCTATTTGCGAATCATCGCCAATCATAAACCTCAACGCCTTAGGACGCCGTGGCGCTACACTTAACTGCGCCCGCTGTCCTATCACACTATCTACAATCCGCTGCTGCACACCAATCACCTTAGCACCCTGTAAGATAACGCTATGCTCTAAGTCCGTATCAATCAGAGTAACCTGGTCAGCTACACTACTATAGGGACCAATAAAACAGTTTTCCAGATGGCAATTTCTGCCAATGGTTACTGGTCCACGAATTGTACAGTTAACTACCTGGGAACCCTGACCAATCTTGACCCGCCCAATCACCTGACTACTTTCATCTACCTCACCCTGGACAGCAGTTTCTAAAAGGGTATCCAAAATAACCCGATTGGCTTCTAACAGGTCATCTTTTTTCCCAGTATCCAGCCACCAACCCTGTAACTGGAAGGACTCCACCTTCTTGGGTTGGTCAATCAGATATTGAATCGCATCGGTAATTTCCAGTTCCCCTCTAGCCGAAGGTTGGATATTCGCGATCGCCTGGTGAACTGTGTTAGAAAATAGATAAATCCCCACCAATGCCAGATTCGAGGGGGGCACTTTGGGTTTTTCCACCAACTGCAAGACTCGCCCCTCTTCATCCACCTTCGCCACCCCAAACGCTGTTGGGTTAGGGACGGTACACAGCAGGATTAAGGCATCTAGCTGCCGTTCGTGAAAGCGTTGGATAAATAAGCTCAAGTCACTTTGTACCAGGTTATCACCCAAATACATTAAAAAAGGCGAATCCCCTAGAAACGGTTGAGCAATCTTAACCGCATGGGCTAATCCGGCTGGTTGATCTTGCAGGATATACGTAATCTTAGCCCCAAAGCGATCGCCCGTTCCGGTTTTGGTCTTTACTTCCTCTCCGGTTTCTGGACTAATAATAATTCCGATATCGGTAATCCCAGCGGCGGCAATTGCTTCAATTCCATACCATAAAATCGGTTTATTGGCAACCGGAACCAGTTGTTTTGCCCCAGTATAGGTTAGGGGGCGTAGTCGCGTTCCTTTTCCGCCGGAAAGAATCAGTGCTTTCATTGGATTCGCTTAGATTGGTTGGAGTGGCTGGTGTTGATGGAGAGGCACTAAAGTGCCCACTACGAGCGAACACGAGAAAGGATTTTTCTCAATCTATTATATCCTCAGAGTCTCAGTTCAAAGGGGTAAGTCAGACCAAAGGTCTTTCAAGGGTGAATCGCGAATCACGGAAGCGATATCAGCTTGTTGTTCATCCGTAAGCTGGGTTTTCCACTTGGACATACTGGTGCGAGGATCGCGGTAGACACTAAAATATGCCTTAGATTTATCAGCCAACTGGCGTTCGCCAGAGGTGGATTCCTTGATAAACTCGCGAGTGGTTTGACCCAATTCCCAACCCACGAAGTCGAAAATTTCAGTAATTTTGCCCTGAGGATCTTCACATAAATCTTCATAGACAACCACCAATCCCTGATCATAAGAACGAGTATACTCAACTAACGGCTCGACTTGGATGCGCCAGCTTATAGCACCTAACTGAATATCGGACATTTCCTCCAAGCGATCGCGATACTCCGCTAGAAAGCCACCTCCAACTGCGTCAATCGACCGCCGTATCCGTTCTCGTTTCTCTGACTGTAAGGATTTACTAATCTGTTTAAGTTCTTTTCCCTTGAGGGTAGAGGCAATTCTACCAAAAGGGTTACGGATCATCCCAATCAGCTTAGGTTGCAGCACTTCACATAGGCGAGGTAATAACGGGACAAAGAAATTCACATCCTTAATCAAGACGGGGGTGTGTGGGGTGAGTTGAGTTTGTCCATACCACTCGTATACCGACTTTAATGATTCGATACGATTACCCAAACCATACAGCAAGTGTAATAACTGGGGGTTTTGCCAGCGAAAACTCTTAGCCGGAAATGGGGGTAAATCTACCTCGTGGTGACAGCGAGAACATAGCCGATCGAAGCGTTGACGCAATTTTTCTACATCTGTAGACTTCAAATCGTTTTTCCAATCCCGGTAAAGGGGCGATCGGGCAAAGGGTTCGTATTTATAGGTACAGTGTTGATATGTGTTCATCATCTGACCTAACCAGGTTGTCCCTGAACGACCTGGACCTGTAATTAAAACGTAGTTAAATGGAGAGTCCGTCTGAGTCATCTGATGGGTCTAGCTACTATGGGTGTTCAAGATTGGGACTTTCCCAATCAATTGTTATGCTATGTCATGTAGAGGTGTAAGGGTGAGAGTTGGTGTCAACCTGTTAAAAATATTCAATACCTTGAGAAAGACCCCTCCCTAACCCTCCCCTTGTCAAGGGGAGGGAACTCATCTGAAAGCATTTATTTGGCGGTTAATGTATAGAGTTGTTTAAGCATCTGCCGCAACGCTGTGCGCCAATGGGGAGGATGAGTCCCCACAACAGCCGATATCTTTTGAGTCGAGAGGACTGAATAGGCTGGACGCGCTGCTGGTGTGGGATATTCAGCCGTGGTGATTGGTATAACTTGTTTGATCTGTAACGGGAAGCCAATCTGTTGTGCTTCCTCAAAAATAGCCACAGCAAAATCATACCAACTGGTGACACCGCTATTGGTAAAGTGATAGATACCCGTCAGAGTGTCGGATTTGAGAGATTGAACCAACTGCGCGATCGCACTTGCCAAGTCCCCTGTCCAAGTCGGCGTCCCCACTTGATCCACAACCACTCGCAGTTCATCACGTTCCGCCCCCAGTCTTAACATGGTTTTGACAAAGTTGCCTTTCCCTTGCGCCCCATAAACCCAAGCGGTTCTCAGAATAATCGCGCGATCGCAGTTTTTTAGCACCCCCTCTTCTCCTAAACGCTTCGATTGACCGTAGGCGTTTATGGGCTCAGGTGTATCCTCTTCAGTATAGGGTGTATTTTTTCGCCCATCAAAGATATAATCGGTGGAAACGTGAATTAACGTTGCCCCTAACTCTTGGGCGGCTTCTGCCATAATCGTGGGCGCTGTACCATTGATAGCATTTGCCAGTTCAGTTTCGGTTTCCGCTTTATCCACGGCGGTATAAGCGGCGGCGTTAACAATCACATCGGGTTGAACTTCACCAATAACCTGGCGAATTTTATCTGGTTGAGTTAAATCCAACCCCTGGCGGTCAACTCCCATCACCTCTCCTAGGGGAACCAGGGTTTGTTGTAGTTCACTCCCCAGTTGTCCAGCCATACCTGTAAGTAAAATTCGCGTCATGGATAAACTTCCGCTGTTTTCAAGGGTTGCCCGGCTTGGTCTTTTGCCGATAAGATAGGAGCTGTCGTCAAATTCCAATCAATTCCCAAGTCTGGGTCATTCCAGAGTAATGTCCTTTCGTGTTGGGGAGCGTAATAGTCAGTCGTCTTATACAATACCTCAGCTACCTCGGAAACAACTAAGAAGCCATGGGCAAAACCCGCCGGAATCCAAATCTGTCGCTTATTTTCCGCACTCAGCAAACAGCTAACCCATTGTCCAAACGTGGGAGAAGTTTGGCGAATATCTACCGCCACATCCAATACTGTCCCCACGATAGCTCGAACTAACTTCCCCTGGGGTTGCTGGATTTGATAGTGTAGCCCCCGGAGAACGTTTTGGACGGAACGGGAATGATTATCTTGGACAAAGGCTGCGCCTATATTGGCTTTCTCCGTAAACGCTTTCTGGTTGTAGCTTTCCAAGAAAAAACCACGGTCATCCTCAAAGACGCGAGGTTCAATAATTAAGACGTCTGGAATTTTACTGGGGATAATGTTCATTTATACCTATTGTAGACAAGTTAATCAATCAATTAAATTTCAGCTTAATCCAACTTCAGGAGGATGAAAGTCTGTCATTATCTAGTTTATCCTCCTTTTATCCCTCTGGCATCCCTAGGGCGCAAGTAACAGACAACCCTTTTTCTTTATCACTTTATCTTAAGATTTGTTGAAAATCCTAAATTATATACAATGTGTGGATTACAATTACCTAGAAGCTAAGAATGGGTAGGCGTTCGCTCTCATCTCGTTCAGTCAAAATCAGAAAAAGCGATGAAAGAATCATTGTGGGTCTATATTAAAGAAGCCGTTCCGCGTGACTACAGAACTAAATACAGAAAGCAATACAAGCAATTCAGAAAGTTTACAGCAGAACCTTTCATCACACTGAGACGATTTTCGCTGAACTTTCGAGAACTTCCCCCCATAGTCGAGCCAATTTTTATTGTAGGAACTGCTAAAGGAGGAACCACTCTCTTAGGGGAATGTATGGGACAGCATCCCAATATCTGTCATCCCAGTTATGCCAATTTTGAGCTATCACCGGAGTGGTGTCAGTTAGCTAATATTGAGCTGGCTGCACCCTCTACCAAAAAAGAACATTGTCCTCCCCTTTCTGCAGAGGATGTAACTGAAGAGATTTGTCAAAGCGTGAGAGAAGGCTTTGCTCGAATTATGATCGAGGAAGGTGGGAGCAAAAATACGCGATTCTTAAACAAAAGTCCCCATTTATGGAATAAACTGCCGTTTGTGCATGGCATTTTTCCGGATGCCCATCTCGTTGTTTCTAGCCGCGATATTGTCAGTAGTGTCGCTAGCCTCAAGGAAACCTGGGCTAAACTTGAAAAAGTTATTGGTGGTTTAAAGCACTATCTTCCTGAAGATTCCCAACACTGTTGGAGTTGTATTCGACCTAACTCTTCTACGCCAATTGAACCAGAGCGAACTTTTCCGGGGGGAGATGTTTCTGTATTAGCTGATTATTGGTTGCGAGTCTACCAAACCATTGATGAACAAGCTTCTGAGTTCAATGCCGTTTTTCCGGTACGAAATCGGGAGTTTGCCCAGAATCCAGATTTAGTTTTCTCTCAACTCCACCAGGCGCTGCATTTACCGGATGTAAACTATTCCTTACCCATAAGACTTAGACAATCCAGACATCAGCGCTGGCGGGAAATTTTAACTGAACAGGAACAAGAGTCGCTTAAAGCTTTTATAGAAGCCCATTACAATCAGATAACGTCTTTAAAATATGCAGATACTACAATAGCGCTATAGCCGCTTCAACAGAGATACGGTAAATCACAAATTAGCACTCATAACCGAAATCAGCTAAGTTTATTCCGATCAAACTACTTGTTGGTTGATTACTTTGACGAAAAGAATCTCCAACACGCTGATCGATGAATTGCTTCCACTGATTTTCTATCCGCTCATGAATGCTAGCTGGTATCAGTTTATCGGCTGCTGCTGATAATTTACCCGTAATGTGCATCCCCATTCTGTTATACAGCGGAAACAAGAAATTTAATTGCCGTTTCACCACTAACTTGCCCCCTCGATAGCCAGGATTTTTAATAACTTCTTTTTCAGGTAAATTTCCTATTGAGCCGCTAAAGTTTAAGATATTTTGAGCGAAACTTTGTTGATCTTTCTTTAATAATTCAAAAGGCATAACCAAAACATTTTCTTGACCGAAAACGTTTTGATAATGTTCAATCAATGAATCGTATTTTACAAAGTCTAATTTAAAAATTGGATTTGAATCATTTGCTGGTTTTTTATCCGTTGGGATAGTACCGAAAAATTCCTCTATGGTTGGAGTCATACCAAACTTAATACACTGTCCATACGCCGACAGCAAAATGGATTTTTGTTCACGTATTATTACTAGAATTCGCGCTTCAGGAAAGGTCTTATAAATTCTATCTGCAACCTCTTTTTTCCAACTTTTACGCATTAAGTCACCGCTTAAATGCTCGTTAGATAATACGGGGATCAGATTTTGCTGAGTAGCTTCCTGCAAACCTGATTTAAATGTTCTGCGTAATGTATCAGCATCAAAAGAAGAGTCACTAGAATTCACAAATTGCTTCTTAGCTATCTTAGATTTAGCACCCCAATAAGCCAAAAAACCTGTTTGTTTATCAGCAAACATAACCTGCTGTAGCCAGGATGAGGCACATTTGGGATAACCAATATGGATCAAAATTCGTGTATTAGACATATTTGATGGCTTTTTCTACTAGCTCTCTCAGTTTATTAATATTAACATATTGACCGGCATTATCCTCTTGACACACAAATACACCGTACTTCAAATTCCTAATTGCAGCGAGTTTCCGATATACGGGATTCCCACGACTTTTTCTAAACAACTCAATAAAGACCGATTCAGACGGTGTAAATGCT